>CAZSUE010000441.1:0-4766 GCA_964609045.1 uncultured archaeon
TAGTGTAACAATTTCGAACCCCGACATATTGGCGGAGTCATCATTTTCCTCTCCGCCAATGTTCGCAAAAATGCAGCACGGTAATCACCGCAGGTGTTTCCGTGGCTCGCCGTTTCGCACCGCGAAACGTGGCGTATCCGAAGGAACCGTTTCTGCTTAATTAATGGGGTTTTTTTCCAACTCTTAACTGTGGTTTCGCCGAACCGGCGTTTAAAGAAAAGTTGAAATATCCGGGAAGGGAATATGGTGTGTCGCCGATGTGCGGTTTCATATAACATCTGCTGTCAAGTCGCAAGAATAATGAAGATGTCGCTCGTCAGTAGAACGTGGAACGTAGAACGTAGAACGTAGAATGTAAAACTCAGCAAAAAGTTGCAGAATGATGACTGTACTCTCCAGCCATCAATTTCTTTGCGTATTACCGATCTTGCCTTAGGACGGGGAAATGTAAATCCACATAGCGACGGTCGTCCAAAACTTATTGAGGATCCACTATGACTCTGATACCTGACCGAAAAACGCTCATGTTCATTTGCACGCACAACTCCGCGCGCTCGCAGATGGCCGAGGGTATCGTCAACGCATGGTACGGCGACCGTTACGAAGCGTGCAGTGCCGGCACGCAGCCTACAACGGTCCATCCGCTTGCGGTCCGGGTGATGGCTGAGCTCGGGCTCGATATCTCGCACCAGCGCGCGAAGAGTATCCAGGAGTTCCGCGGAAAGCGCTTCGATATCGTCGTCACGGTCTGCGACCATGCGAAAGCGACCTGCCCGTTCTTCCCCGGCGCGAAGCGATACCTACATCATGACTTTCCCGACCCGTCGGAGACCGCCGGCGCCAACGCCGGAGCTGCGACGGATGCTTTGGCATTGGAGCGGTTCCGGCACACCCGCGACGCGATCGAGCACTGGTTGGAGATGATACTATAGCAACCACACGACCACTCTCGATCTTCGAGAAGTACCTGACCGTCTGGGTTTTCCTGTGTATCATAATCGGGATCGTCCTCAGCCGGGCCGCGCCCGCTGTTGCCCTGACATTGGATTCGCTCTCGCTCTACCAGGTCTCGATCGCGAGCGCGATCTGCCTATTCTTCATGAAGTACCCGATCATGGTCAAGATCGATTTCGGCGAGGTCGTGAAGGCAGCAAAGACACCGAAACGGGTCATCATGACGCTTGTGGTCAACTGGGCGATCAAACCGTTCACCATGTACCTCTTTGCTACCCTCTTCCTCGGATCGCGATACCGCTCATGCTCGTTGCGATCTGCAAACGGGCATGCCATCTCTTCCCGGAGTGCCAGCGTGACGTTACGATATGCCGGACCGGCAGTTCAGCGGATAATGGTGACCGGCGTCGACTTTTTGGTTGTCAAGCCACCTGTTTTTCAATGGGACATTGTATGTTCCGATGCTGGTGGCATCGTTCACCGTTCGTAATGGTTGGAATGCTTTGTCGCTAATGGCGACAGTGTTAAATGCCACAAAGATATTACAGCCAACCACGGCGACATTACGGTGGGACAATGTGCGATTGCAACGGTCATTTGAACCCGCTCCGGAAGTACATCCAGGCACCATAAGAGAAATCTGGCCAGAGGATTGTAAAAGATGAGAAAGAACCATTAAACAACGGCGTTCCAGAAGCCTCTCTTCCTCCATGACTTTTCGGTCGTTATCGCTCCCCCGTCCTCGCTCACGCTCGGAGGGCAGGGGGGTTTCCCAAGGCTCAAGGCCCGAGCCCCATCCAAGAAGCTAAACAAATACAGGAGGATTACAACCATGAATGAAATAAGTTACAACCCGATCGGCATCGTCCATTCTCCATTTAAGGAGCCGAAAGGAACCCCGATACAGCCCACCGCTGCCATTAATATCGAAGGAGTCATCGAGCTCTTTCCAAAGTATGTCGATGGTTTGAAAGATTTGGATGGGTTTTCTCACATCATTTTGATCTATCACTTTCATCTTTCCAAGGAAGCGCCATTGATCGTTCAACCGTACATGGACGATCATGCACACGGTGTTTTTGCGATAAGGGGTCCAAGCCGCCCGAATTCCATAGGAATATCTGTGGTGCGGCTTGTTAAAATTGAAGAACATCATCTATTTGTAAAGGATATTGACATCGTGGACAAAACGCCCCTCTTGGATATCAAACCGTATGTTCCGGAGTTTGACATACGAGAAACGGAAAAGATCGGATGGCTTGAAAATAATGTGAGAAAGCTTACAACATCAAAGGATGACGGCCGGTTCGTAAATTGACATATGCGACATCAGATGACATGCAGACATGCGGTTCGCTTCGTTGCACTCGCTCACCCAAATCCCTCGCGCAAGTCGGAACGTCGCATGTCCACGTCCGTTATTTGCAATTGCAATCATGGAGGAAGGAAGAAAGAAAGAGGAGGGGCGGCGCTCCTGAAAAGGTCGGGAAACTAAAGACCACTAGGATCTAGATCGACCTATTGCGACCTCCCTCATCTCAAATTTAGCTGGGGCATGACCATGGCAAAAACCGGACCATTCGAACTGCACACGGCCAAATACGAACGCTGGTTCGAGAACCACGAAGCCGTTTTCGAATCGGAGCTTCAGGCGATAAAGCCGCACATACCAATAACGGGCAAAGGTATCGAGATCGGTGTTGGTACCGGTAGATTCGCATCGCGTCTTGGCATAAGGAACGGAATTGAACCGTCTGATAAGATGAGAGCGCTCGCCATTGGAAGAGGGATCGATGCCATTGACGCTGTTGCGGAGGACCTTCCCTTGGCGGATTCACGATTCGATTATTCATTAATGATCAGCACGATCTGTTTCGTGGATGATGTTGAAGCCTCTCTGCGGGAAGCGTATCGAATACTGAGACCCGGGGGGGTGGTGATCATTGGTATGATCGACCGCGAAAGCCCACTAGGAAGAGCATATCAGCAACGCAAAAGCGGGAGTTCTTTTTATCGTCTGGCCACATTCTTTACAATCGAAGAGATCGTTCGTGAACTGAAAACGGCGGGGTTCAAAGACCTGCGTTTCACACAGACCATTTTTTATGACCTGGCCGAGATACATGGGATTGACCACGTTAAGAATGGATATGGCGAGGGGAGCTTCGTCGTCGTTTCTGGCAAAAAGGAGCAAATATGAAGATCTTGATACTGATAAATGACGGGCCATAAGGGACTGATAAAGCATACAATACAGTGTACTATATATAGGTAGGTAAATAGATGGCGAGAACGGTGTCTAATAATACCTCTGCCGGAAGCGGCCGGGAAACACTGAAATCCCAATTGACACCGAGAACGCCTAATTGGTGTCGACAACTCGAGGTGAGTATTATTTGCCAGGTCAGCGGATAACGAAATATCCACTTATCCCTCGATCATCACGCCGAGCCGGGAAATCTCGCAGCGGACCTCTTGTCGATAGCCGTTCTTCCCAGTGCGAAACGGGAAACGACCCGACCAAATATCCGGATTTCCGGTTCACTTTCGAGGAACTCTCCGGCGCGATCGCAGATTTCGCGACAATACTACCGTTCGCCTTCGGGATCGCTTTGGTTACAGCGTTAAATCTAAGCTATATGCTCCTGTTCTTTGGTCTTTGGTATATTTTGATGGGTATCTATTACAAAGCACCGGTCCCGATAGAACCGATGAAAGCTATCGGCGCGATCGTTATCGCGGAGAACCTCAGCCAAGGCGAGATCACTGCTGCAGGTATAATTGTCGGCATCCTCTTTTTGGTTTTGGGATTCTGCAAAGGGATGACATTCATTCAAAAAAAAGTGCCGACCAGTGTTGTTCGAGGTATACAGTTGGGCTTGGCTTTACTCCTCATCAAAGCATCAATTAACTTTGTCGTCGGGGATTACCTCTTAGCTGCCCTCAGCATCGGTATCATAATTCTGTTTACACTGATAGTTAAGAAATACAGCAGAGTCCCCAATATTTCCGCATTGATTGTCATCCTTATTGGCATCATCACGGGTGTATTCACAATTGGGATCCCCCAGGTAAGTTTGATCGCAGCTCCCAAGATCATTATTCCCACAGTCCAAGATTTTGTGCGCGGTGGTGTTTTCCTCGCGGTCCCTCAGGCACCATTGACGATTACCAATGCAATACTCGCGACCTCGTTGCTCATGCATGATCTGTTCAATAGAGATGTCGATCCGAATACCTTATCAAAGAGCATCGGCCTTATGAATTTGCTGTCCACTCCCTTTGGTGGTATTCCCATGTGCCATGGTGCGACAGATCTCGCGGCGAAATACCGATTTGGAGGGAGGACCGGCGGAGCAAGTATTATCAGCGGTCTAATTATAGTACCGATCGCATTATTCTTGGCAACTCCGGAATTCGTAGCGCTCATCTCTTTTGGTATTATTGGAGCATTGTTGATCTTTGTCGTCATCGAGCTGATCAAACATAGTCTGAAGACCGATTCCTATATCGTTACCGGCATCGTAGGGGTTCTTGCATTGATGATCAATATAACGGTCGGCTTTATCATCGGGATGATCGTTGCATACATTTTAATGAAGATATGTAGACCTCCGGAGACATCCTAAATCCTAAAAAGCCTAAAAATCTTATCATATCGATCGGACTGCTTAGTGTTGACCTCTCGATTCTCGATACACCATACACCATACATTCATATCTCCTCCATAACAATCGTGAAAGAGGCGGACGAGTAGCGGGTGCATTCCCATTTCGCAGGTCTTAGTAAATAACGATAACCGCTAAAGGTC
>CAZSUE010000442.1:0-4764 GCA_964609045.1 uncultured archaeon
GCCGTTTAGCACAGAGGGGTTGGAGAGAGAGAAGGAGGCACAGAGCTGATGGGCGGGCAAGTGCGCTGTTGCTCCGCGCCCATTCTTGAGGGCGCTGGCCGTGGTAACACGGAGGGCTTGGAGAGAGGGAAGGAGGCACAGAGCTGATGGGCGGGCAAGTTCGCTGTCGGTGCGCGCCCATTCTTCACGGCGCTGGCCGTTGTAACACGGAGGGCTTGGAGAGAGGGAAGGAGGCACAGAGCTGATGGGCGGGCAACTACGCTATTGAATAACGCCCATTCCCTTACGGTGCTGGCTATTTCAACCCAACAGCGCAATATTGAGCACTATTGCTCGCATGGGACCGTGGCGCCCCCCGCCCCAGTTTTAGAGCTTCTGCAAGTTCGAATGAACCAACTGGTTGGCGAAAGACAAAGGTCCAGACCCAAGCGCTCCGCGCCGCTAACGAGCTAGTGGAGAAATAGAAAGCGCTGTCGAGATTCCAACGGCGATTTGAAGCTATAGTAGGCGAATGGCTGAGGGGGCGGTTTCGGCATGGCTGTGGAGGTTAGCGGTAGCCGTATTCTCGGCGGCAGATCCCTTCGACAGTGCGCAGGCTGCGTGTGGTGACCGAGACCTTCCGGCCGAAATGGTTCGAGAGGAGCGTTTCGAGTTTCGCGCCGACGCCGGCATAGAGCATTCTACGCTTGCGGAAGACGATATTGTCGCACCGGTACATATCCACGATATTGAGGTTCTCGTTCTCGAGCGTTTTACCGCGCGCGAGCATATCCTTCTTGGGGGTCTGCGCGTGGTGAAACATATTGATGCCCCGCACGAACGCGACACCGGTCTTCCACTTGGCCAGTTGTTTCCGTTTCGTGGTCATCGCCACCGTCACCTTGTATCGGGCTTGCGGCAGCCAGCACCCGCTGCTGAGCCAGCTCGAGAGGCGCGGCCATGGTTCTACACTTTCATCAGCCTCAGCCGGCTCGAATATACGATTTCTCGATACGTTTTTAACTATCGGATCCATCTTTTCACCATCCACAGCGCGATCGATATGATGGAAACGCCGCTCCCGACCCGAACACGTCTTTCCGATCGAGAGGGGGTCTGATATTCTGGACCAAACCACTATGACCAATAGGGTCGAATTTTTCGACTACCTCGAGACGAATATGCGCAGAACCTCGAAGCAACTGGAAGAAGACGGTCGATTGGAATATAAGCACAATATGTTGAAGTCCATTATACTGGAGTCGAATATCGACCTCGACCAGTTTACGCGCATGTACGAGTTGGAGCGCGTGGCCCGTCTCGACGATACGCTCCACCAGCTACGGTATCGAACCAACGGTCATGCTTCGAGCTTCTTTATCGATAGTCGCGACCCGCGGTTCTGGTACATCTTCACCTTTGACGAATCGCAAGCGGTTGTTAGAATGGTGAATAATTTCATGAGCTCTGTGCGAAACGGCCTCGACCACCTCTGGTTCTCGGGAGAGTTCCAGAAAGAGCTCTCGACGCTCGGAGTATTCAAGGGTATGGGGGTCAAATTCAAAGCGAACAAAGTCTTTCCCGAGGAATATCTCGAAAAGCGGTTTCGGTTGTCCGACCTCTCCATTCGGTCCTGGGGCGAAGGGACGAAACGGCTGTTCGAAACGCTCTCGGAGAGCCGCGAACTGAGGAATTTCATACCGCTCTCGAATATCGGTATCAAACGGGTGGTAAACGGCGATTTCGTCGCCGAGGATATCAAATACGACGGCTCGTTCACCACGCGGGGCGGCAACTCGATACAGCTCCATCTCGATCTATTAGATACGATACGGGACCGGTACAAGAGCCTGCTGGGTCGGATCGAAGCGAGGTATCGGATCGGATATCGGACCACCAACGGACGGGCCAGCGTAATGGGGCGACCGCTGGTGATCGGGCTGAACAACGAGATCGACGATATCGACTATTTCATCGACCATATCGTCTCTGCGAAGAACCCCTTCCGGCTCTGGGGTTTGAAGAGCCGGCTGGCGAACGACTATTTCAAGGTGAAAGGGATCGATCTCCATAACGGCGACAACTATACCATGGAAGTGACGCCGGAATGGATACGGTTGTACCTCGATGAACGCGCCTGTGGTAACACGGCGCTGAGGATCTTCGCTAATATCCAGCGCTATTACGATTCCACCGCAACCATGGAGGTTTGAACCTGTCAGCCCTCTGCGCCCATACGCTCCAGATGAATGGGTGGATCGCGCTGTGTACGAAGGATCCGACCTTCCCGCACCCGTTGAGAGACCTCAATTACAATGCGGAGACCATCGAGCCGGTGGTGCATCTCAAGGGCGCGAGGATCAACCCAGACATCGTCCTCACAACGAAAAAGTTCAATCACGCCATCGTCGTCGATTGTAAATCACGCACGCTCAAAAAGAAGCAGATGGATAAGTATAAGGAACTGAAAACGGAGCCGACCGTGTTGGTCGACCGCGGAACCGTCGACGTCCCGAACAGGGACCATTTAACGATCGATATTGCGATATCGTCCTTCGACGATCTGAGTGATCGGCCACTGCTCAATGAAGACGAGCATTTCGCGTTCGTCCATTTTGTCCATGGAGCGGGGTCGTTAGAAGAGCTCGCGCGCATCGTCCTCTCACCCGATCATCGGTTCGCGTTTTCGAAGCTCGATCGATGCTTTCCGGTGGACCTCGGCCCCGGCCAGCGGATACCGACGGAGTATTATCCGTTCGACGTCGACGATACCGAGCAGTTCATCATATCGCTCCTTCGGACGGTCGTGCGTTTCGCAATAAAAGGGACGGAGACGTTCGATTCCGAGGATCTCCTCCAAGAGGCCCATCCGTTCTGGCCGATCATGGGGGCGGGGAAGCGACGGGAGATGAAACGGGCCGCGGAACGGGTGATCGCCAGGTTCAAAAGACGTGGGCTGGACGAGCATATCCATAAGATCAGGAGCGGGAAGAATCAGTGGAAGATCGTTTCGAAAAGCTTTCAAGCGCTGGAACGGAAATGTCAAGTGTTCATAAAAGAGATGGAAGACGCGCTGAAGCAGAAGAAGCTCGATGAATACCAGCTTTAGGGCCAACGTCTGGATGTATACTCTTATCGGGCATTATTACTCCCACCCGCGTACGAGCACCAGACAAACTTCGATTCACACGAAGCGGGAGGCTCGCGCAACGCTTACTCCACGATCTGGTTCAGCGGTTCGACCTCACGTCGTGCGGGCGGGTTCTCGACATGCGTCAGCGAGACCGCGCAGCTGAGCCAGCTAAATTCAGCATCGAATCGTTCATACTGCTCCGCAGCAGTCACGACCAATTGGTCCAGCGCCCACGCATCAGTGGGCGCGTGTGTTAATCGAATTTTTCGAATGGGACCCCCCTTTCCCCTCGAATTGGTACTGGGGTAGCGATGGGCGGTGTGCGGTGAGCGGTGGCGATTCGATCTGACGCGAGTCTGGGTTGTTCCGATGCGTTCGGTTCTGCATTGCATTGCATGATCATTTCGAGCGTCCGTTGATCGTATGGAGCATCTCTGCTTCGGTAAGTTCCTCGTCGACCTTGCCCGCCACCGCGTCGATATAGAGCGTCCGCGGCCCGTCCACGCCTTGGATCTTTGCGCGATATGCGGGATAATAGACGATCTCATCTGCCACCACCCGTGATGCGGGCGACATGGCCTTGATCATGTTCTCGATATCGTTGCGTTTGAAGCGTGGTTTGAGGAGTTCGATGTCGAGCTCGATCTCCGATGACATGATCGGTGGGAGCTGGACCTTCGTCTTCACCAATTTCTTGGGCACTTTCAGTGCGAACGCGCGGGTATAGGCATAGGATTTGATGCCGTCCTCCGCGGGTGCTTTGACCACCAGATCCTTTTTGGTCAGCTTTTTCAGTTTGCTTTTCACCTCTTTGAGCGTGACGGCGGCTTCGTTAGCGATCTCGAGCGGCTTCTTCGGTTTGGAGGTATGGAGCGACTGGATGATCGCCACGGATCGTGCATCGAGGGTATGGCACTTGGCGAGGCCGGTGGTCCGTTTCAGCCCGCCGCGATAGCCGGTGACGAGCTCGCCGGTAAGGGTGTCCCAATAGAGCTGGGTGGTGATGGTGCGTTTTCGGAGCCGGCCCTTCAATGTTTTCAGCATGACTCGCATCAGTGGGACACCGACGAGGTCGATGGCCTCCGCCGTCTCCTTCGGTTTGCGAAAGAGCGATCGTTTGAGCTGTTTCATGACGAGCTTGTTTGCCTCGAGCGCGCCCACAGTGGGCTGTACGGCGAGGACCTTTCGCGCCTTATTCCTTTTGCGCGAGCGCGGTTTCCGTTTCGTTTTCGGTCCATCATGGTTCTTGGCTTGTGGTCTTTCGGTAGGTGGCTTGTGATCTGAGGGTGGCTGCGGCGTTTCGAGCCCGTCCTCGAAAGGGTCGAGAAAATCGAGATCATCGTCCGGTGAGCGCTTCGCGGTGGGCGGCGTGCGGTCTGCGTCCGGCCCATCGGTGTTGGTTCCAGTTTCGTTCTCGTCTTCCATTTCTTCGTCTTCGGTCCCTGTATCGAGATCTTGCGTCGGTTCCAGGAGATCACTCCCATCGTATGCTGCGGGTGCGGGCGTATCGGTGCGGCGGTCTTTGAACTCTATTCCCTTCCCTTTGGTCGGTGTGGCTTCTTCACCGGCGTGGTGTGAGAGCCGCGGTCTGATCTGGACCATCATGGCGCGCTGCTGTGTCTTTTGGTCCGCGACGAGCCCGACGCCGACCG
>CAZSUE010000443.1:0-4759 GCA_964609045.1 uncultured archaeon
GGGGAGCGGGGTGCGGGGAGCGGTGTGCGGTGTGCGGGGAGCGGTTTGCGGTGTGCGGGGGAAGGGACTGAGGAATAGGGCCGCCCCCTTGCCCGCTGGTGGTATAGTATCAGAGGCTTCTTCGAGCAGCGTTCGTATTGTCCCGTACCATACCGTGCCGTAGCGCTTGGCGTTCTTTATTTCTTCCAGAGCACGACCTTGAAACTGGTTTCGTTCGCGACGAGGCCCGGGTCGGTCCCGTTAATGCCAGCATCCCCCGCACGATCTTGTTGCTCACGCCCATGCCCATATGCTCGACATTGCCGTAATCGCGAAGCGTCTGCATGAGGATCTGGTCCGTTCAATCAATTGTCTGGTTTTTTGCGCTTCTTTTCCACTTCACATCTCACTCTTGGTCTGAAAAATTCGCCATCGTCCTCAAGCGTTGGCGGTCTGGCATGGTCGATGGTATAGGACCTACGAACGCCATCCCACATTTTCATTTCCTATGGCTGAAAGCTACTTGCTTTCGTCGCCATTTCACACTTTACACTTCACACTTTACACTTCATTCATATAATTCGCGCGCGACGAAATCGAGCCCGAGCGCCTCGAGCCGCTGGCGGTGCGGTTGGCCCGTCTCCCAGTGCCATCCCATCTCGTCGTAGTAGTTTTGCGCCATGGTCTCGAGGTCGATGCTGACGAGTGCGGTGGGACCGCTTCGCAGCGGCGGCTTGCCCAGCGCGCGATCGGGGAACGAGAACTGCGACGCCACGACGCCCTCACGCACATTGAACGCCTGCCGTAGCGTTTGGATGCGCTCGCCGGTGGCGAGGAGCTCCTCGACCGAGTAGTCCCAACCGGTGACGGCCTCGATCATCGCGACGAACGGGTAGGGTGCGAACTGGACGCTGAACATGCAGAGCCCCAATGCGTTGAGCACCTGCCAGACACGCGAGAGGAACGCCTGGCTATACCCCTTATGCTCGTATTCGTACCGTTCGAGCTTGGGGAGTCGTATCCCCTCGATGGGCGGCGACATCATCCCCCATTCGTAGAACCCCGCGCCGCCCTGGGTGTGCCGTCCCGGGGTGGGATCGGTGAGGTAGGTGGTGGCGAAGGAGGGGTTGAGCCGCGGGTCGTGCATGGGCAGCTCCTGGCCGCCAACCTCGATGGCGGCGTCGGCAGCATCGCCGCCGAGCGCCTCCGCCGCGCGTTTCGTCCCCTCGGCGAGGATATCGCCGACCCCGTCGCGTGCGGTGATCTGCTCGAGGAGCTGGAGGGCGGCCGCGCCGTCGCCCCATTCGAGCGTGAGCCCGCCGAGATCGTCTGCGGTGATGATCCCGCGCTCGAAGCACTCGAACGCGAACGCGATGGTGGACCCTGCCGAGATCGTATCGACCCCGAGCCGGTTACAGCGGTCCGAGGCCTCGATGACGATGTCGGGGTCGTCGTTGAGGATCATCATCCCGAACTCGGCGATGGTCTCGTATTCCGGCCGATGCGTCTTTTCGGTCCCGTCATCCTCCTTCTCCCCGCGCTCGGTATTGCGCTGCTCCGGGCGACGAAAGATCGCGCCGCAGCCGACGGGGCAGGAATGGCAAGCGTAGCGCTTCTCTTTATACTCGTCGAGCGCGCTGTCGGAGATACGGTTCGCGTGCGTCCACATCGGGAAATCGCGCGCGCCCACCCCACGCCAATTCTTGATGGGCGCATCGCCGCACTGGGCGCTTATGGCGGTCATGGCGGTGGTACCGTGCTCTTTGAACATCTGGATCTGGGTCTTGATATCCACCGACGGGAAGATCCCGCGCTTGAGTATCGGGGGGAGGAACGGCTTGAAATAGGGGAAAAGCCGCCTCATGAGGCTCTTGTGCTCGAAACGGTATTTGGCGGTCACTTCACGCCGGAGCTGTTTGAACCGGTCCTTGTCCGCCACGGGCGGGCGCTGGGTCCCGTGGACCGCGATGGCCTTGAGCCGTTTCGCGCCCATCGCCGCGCCGAGCCCGGAGCGCCCCGCGGCGCGGCCGTGGTCGTTGATGATGCAAGCAAACCGCACCCGCCGTTCGCCCGCCGGGCCGATGGCGGCGACCTTCGCGCGTTCGACGCCGGTGGATTCGCGGATCATCTCATCGGTGCGGTAGCAGTCCTCACCCCAGAGCGTGCTCGCGTCGCGGAGTTCTGCGCCGTCGTCGTCGATTAAGAGATAGAGCGGTTCGTCGGCGACGCCGCTGACGAACACGCCGTCGAGGCCGGTGCGCTTGAGGGCGGGGCCGAACGTCCCGCCGGCGTTCGAATCGCCCCAACCCCCGGTGAGCGGCGATTTCGCTACGACGCAATACCGCCCGGAGAACGGTGCACCGGTGCCGGTGAGGAGCCCGGGGAGGAACCCGAGCATGGCCGCGGGACCGTACGGGTCCGCACCAGGCGGCTGGTTGCGAAAGAGGGTTTCCACGCCGACACCGTACCCGCCGAGATAACGGCGAAAATAGAACTCGTCACGCGTTCCGATGCGTACTTTTTGGCTATCCAGATCGACGAAGAGAAGTTTACCGAAATAACCGCCCGACATGGTTCGACCTCCGATCACCCATCGGGTTGACACAGCCTCTCACCTACTTAACTTGCGTGCTCATCGGCGCGCTCCTTCGGTTCCTACCCGAACCTTTTTGGTGTCACGACGCGATATCTTCTTATCCGAACAACGATTATCATCGACCGGGCATCGCATTTCAACAGAGTATTGAACCACCAGGCGAGACCATGCACCGATCATCGCGCATTATCATATCGATCCTCATGATCACTTTCCTCATCCTCAGCGCCGCAGGCTGTTTCGGGCCCGGCGGGGGTGACAACGAGACCGAGGCCGCCAACGACGACAGCAACGGCGACGGCGATAACAAGAAGACGGTGGTGGACCCGTCGGACGGGGACGGGAACGGCGACGATAGCGACAACGGAACGAACGGCGCGGGAGACGGCGATGATAATGGCACCGGCGACGATGGGACCGATGGGGCCGATGGCAACGACACGGGGGACGACGACGATGGGGCCGACGGCAACGACACGGGGGACGACGATCATGATAACGGGAACGGCGATGATAATGGCACCGGCGACGATGACAACGACAACGGCAACGATACCGCGCCGGCCACGCCACCGCCCGCCACATACCCCACCACACCGCCAAATGGGACGGCCACGGGCGTTGTGGCGAGCCTCTATAATGCCGAGACGCTGATCCTCGAATCCGGTGAGTGGATCGCGCTTATCGGACTGAAGGCGCAACCGTACGACACGCTCTGGGGCGAGCGCACGGAAGAGTGGCTCACCATGCTCGTGGTGGGTGAAACGGTCTATCTCGAATCGGACGCGGAGGATCAGGACTACTACGGGAACAGCCTCCGCTATGTCTATCTCGCGGATCGGATGGTGAACGCCGAGCTCCTCGCATACGGCTATGCGCATTGGTACACCGCCGCGCCGAACATGCGTTACGACAGTCTCTTCGAGGAAGCGGAAGCCGATGCGCGCGCGCTCGAACGCGGCTTCTGGGCACCCGCGGTGGAGGAGGTGGAGATCGCGGCGATACATCCCGACGCCGACGGCTACGACCGCGACAATCTCAACGACGAATACCTCATCCTCTCGAACCCGGCGGGGACGGTCCTCGAGCTCGAGGGTTGGACGCTGAACGACGAGTCGAACACGCGCTACCACTTCGTGGGGACCAGCCTCCCGCCGTATGGTCAACTGACGCTCCATACCGGTTCGGGAGACGATACCGCCACCCATCTTTACTGGGGGCTCTCGTTCGCTATCTGGAATAACGACCGCGACGCGGTGTTCGTCCGCGACGCCGCCGGCGGGCTCGCCGCGTTCTCACGCTACGGCGGCAACGGTTCGGGCGGGGGTGACGATGATGACGACGATAACGACACGGAACCCGGGGAGTTCCCGCCGGCTGGGTTCCCCACCTCGCCACCGGCGGACGCGACTTCCGCACGCGTCGAATCGGTCTACGACGGTGACACGCTCACGCTGGAAAGCGGCGAGAAGGTGCGGATCATCGGGCTGAACGCGCCGGAGCATAATAAACCGTGGGATGCCGAGGCGCATGAGCGGCTCGAAGAACTGGTGCTCGGAAAACAGATCTGGCTCGAGGCGGATATCGACGATACCGACGGCTGGGGGCGATTGCTGCGCTATGTCTATACCGACGACATGATGGTGAACCTCCAGCTCCTCTACGACGGATGGGTACACTGGTATCCCAACGAGCCGAACACGCGCTACGATTACGAGTTCGAATACACGGAAGAACTGGCACGTGATGGCGAACGCGGTATCTGGCAACGGTCGAGCTACGAGGATGTCGTCGTCATCGACACGATCAACGAGGACGCACCCGGGTCGGACAGTTCCAACCTCAACGGCGAGTACATCGTCCTCCGCAACACGGGCCGCAGCGCGGTGAACCTCGGTGGGTGGTTCCTCAAGGACGAGGCCACCGCGAGCTACGACCTTCCCTCGCTCTCACTTTCATCCGGCGCCACCGTCACCATCCATTCCGGGTCGGGGTACAACTCCGACACCGATCTCTATTGGGACAACGGCTACCCGGTCTGGAACAACGGCCACGATACTGCGTTCCTCCACGACGCCGACGGGTATCTCGTCGCGTTCGAACGCTACGGCGAGCATTGAAGGGGAGCGGGGTGCGGGGAGCGGTTAGCGGTTAGCGGTGAGCGGGGTGCGGGGAGCGGGGAGC
>CAZSUE010000444.1:0-4752 GCA_964609045.1 uncultured archaeon
GAGCAAGTGTGCTCCCTGGTCGGGACTACTGCGAAGCAGTATGGCCGATTCGTTTAATTCGATGCTACTCCCCTTTCCTCGCCGTCAAGCCCCACTCGCTTCCGTCCGTCCCCCCACCTGGCGTAACCCTGAACCTCACATACCCATTGGGCCATGCATACTTCCCATGATCAAAAAAACGGGGGGTGGGGGTTATTCGGGCAATTCGATTAACTCCCGCGCCCACTGGTGCGGGAGTCGTGACACTGCGAAGCAGTATGGCCGATTCGTTTAATTCGATGCAACTCCCCTTTCCTCCGCGTGGTCAAGCCCGCTAAACACAAATATGGGGTGGACTCGAGAACGAAGGCCCAGATTCGATCCTCAGCCACATCCCATGAAAGCCCAGCGATCCCAATACATACAGACGGGGCGATAAAAACCTATTTAGCACCACAACCTATTGCTCGTTAGGCGTTCATCCGGCACCGCCGGCGCACATGATACCAAACGCCATGACCAGAACCAGAGAGGTGATTCGATGGGACTAATATCGTCATTGATGGGCAACGCAGGCGTCGTTGAGAATAAGAAGCTCGACCAGCAGTACGGCGGTCTATTGACCGAGGGCGAGCGAATCGAGATCGGGTTCAAGTTGATCCGCGACCTCTTCGTCTTCACGAACAAACGAATGATCATCGTGGATGTGCAGGGGCTCACCGGCAAGAAGGTCGAGTATAAGTCGATCTCCTACGATAAGATCGTCCAGTTCTCCATCGAGAGCGCCGGCCATTTCGACCTCGACGCAGAGCTCAAGATCTGGGTGACGGGACAACCCATGCCCATCAGTAAAAAGTTCAATCGGAAAGTGAACATCTACGATGTCCAGCGCGTCCTCGCAACCTTCGTATTAGGCTGACGCCATATCATAGCGTAGTCTATAGCGTAGTCTATAGCGTAGTCTATAGCGGTGGTCTACTACCACCGAGCTGCCTCCGCAAAGCACCAAATGCGCTCTCGATGTGAATGCCATCCCGGATACCGCGTTCGATGCCGACGAGGCCCACCGCCGCCGCGCAACCGGCGAGGCCATATGCGGCATGCGACGCTGCTGACCGCGTCGAGCAGCGCGCCCCTGCCACGATAACAACCACGACCACAACCACGACCACGCGCCGACATCGTAGGGATCGTCATCCAGCCAGTGCCTATTGCGAACGAGAAGTGGACGATGCCGATATCAGCCCTCCGACGCTCACCCCTCATCGCATACTGGAATAATTTAAAATAGGCCAGCGCAATTAAGGGTTTGCCGTGCGTTCGATACTGAATATATGAACATACCGATCAGAGACCATAATGTTAACGCCGAATAATTGGAGAGGAGTAAATGAATTGGAGACCGATCATCGTAATTGTTACCGCGCTGATGCTGACGGGACTCTCCGTCGCAATCGCAGCCGCCACCCGCGCCCCCGCGCAACCCCACGCAGACCAGCTCACCGATACAGAAACCACCCCCGCCGACACTGACTCCGACCCCGACACCAGCACCCGTACGCGCCAAAGCGGCGCCGACGTCCCGGTATGGGTCACCGGCGATAAATGGCATCTCTACCGCTCCATGCAGATGACGCAGACCATGGAAGGCTCATCGAGCACCTCGTACCTCTACGAGAGCTACACACTCGAATGCCAGGGCATCCAAACCGTCACCGTCGGTAACTGCAGCTACCAGGCTTACATCCTCGAAACGGTCGGCGGCGGCCAGATCAGCGGCAACGGGATGGTATCCTACGAAGGCATGAACTTCGAGTTCGAGATCAACTCCGACCAAAGCTCGCTCTCATCCGAGATATGGTACCGCGTCTCCGACCTCGCGCTCATCCACCAGTTCGAGCACCGCGATATCAACGCCTACATGCCCGCATACGGCGCCTTCGGCAACGCCATCGTCGATGTGTCCATCAACTTCACACCGCCCAGCGAGGATTACGATTTCCCCATCGAGGACACTCAAGAGCGATGGGCCGTCGACACGCACATGGAGGTCGTGGGCGACTACTATCTCGAGGCCAGTATCCCGCTCGAAGAGTTACCCATCGAGGACTCGTTCAACGAACAGCTCGACAATTACGCCAACGCCTCCTATATCGAGCACCTCGACAGCTACGACAACGGGAATATCACAGAGGAATGCTACCACATCAAGCAAGAGACGGGGGAGGACAGCGGCGTGCAGAACATGACCCAGGAATGGTGGTACGCGCCATCGGCGAAATTCTACTCCCAATGGTCCATCACCAACCAGACCATCAACCCTGAGTTCAGTATCGACTCCATCGATACCAAGCTCATCGGGTACGAGCTGCCCGACCCCACCTTCACCGCATCGCTCTCCTCCGATATCTGCGCACCCAACGCCACCGTGCGCGTCACCGGTACCAGCCTCGACAATTCACCGCTCACCGCGCGGTTCCCCGCCACCGGCGACGAATGGACCACCACGACCAACCAGAACGGCCAGTACGAGCTCGTCATTACCACGCCCTACACCGACGATACCACCCCCACGGACATGTCGCCGCCCGATGTCGCAGACCAAGGATCACACGGTCTTGTCCTCACCTGCGGCAACGAGCACATGGTCAAGACACTATCCTCGCGACCCGGCGACCTCGCCATCGACGACGCGGACCTCACCGTCACCCGCGGCGGCGCACCCATCGATTTTGCCTCTGACCTCGTCCTCGAGGGCGAAACGCTCGATATCAATCTCGTGATCCATAACCCGGACCCCACCACCATGGGCGTGGACATGATCACCGCCACCGTCTACCTCGACGAGAACACCCCCAACGAGACCGTCATCGCAGAACGGACCTTCGAGAACAGCATCGACCCTCAAGATTCCTATACCTTCCATACGACCTGGGATGCCGTCCGCGGCGATCACACCATCTCCGCCGAGGTCCGCATCGATTCGCTCCCCGACCGGCCGGTAGAGGAGCTCGATCCAACCAATAATAACGCGACCTTCACCGGCATCCATGTCAACGCACCGCCAGTCGTCTCACTCGTCACCGACAAGAACACCGCGGAGACCTACGAGAATATCACCTTCGACGCATCCGGATCCGTCGACGAGGACGGCACCATTACCGCTATCGAATGGGATTTCGACAACGACGGCATCACCGACGCAAACGGCGCCATCGTGAACCATAGCTTCCACAACGGCGACGCACAGGGGATGGTCTACAATGTCAGTGTCAGCGTCACCGACGACGAGGGCGCCACCGTCGAGGCCTACCATATCGTCACCATCCACAATGTGCCACCCATCCTCGAGATCGAGATCTGGGTCGAAGATATGGAGAGCGGCGAGTTCGAGCATAAAATAAACGACACCACCGAGACCATCGAGGTCTCCTTCAACCAACGCATCCGCTTCGACGCCGGCGGCTCGTACGACACCGACGGCACCATCTCGAACTTCCAATGGGACATCCCCATCGAGCTCGAGCGCACCGGCGAGAACGAGGTCTACACCGTCTTTGCCGGCGAGCTCGCCTCCGAGGCGGAATACTCCGTCACATTGACCGTCCGCGACGACGATACCGAGACCCGCGACGCCACCTTCACCGTCAAGGTCCGCAACAACCCGCCCCTGGTCACACTCAACGCCGGCCCGCGCGACATACTCACCAACGAAACCGTCTCCTTCGACGCCGATGGTACCATCGACGACACCACCAGCCCCTCGCAGATGGACTATGAATGGGACTTCGGCGACGGCGGCACCACCACCGGACGCTATGTCACGCACACCTATACCGACGACGGCAACTATACCGTCACGCTCACCGTCACCGACGAGAACGACGACCACACCCAAACAAGCGTCCACATCAATGTCACCAACCGCGCGCCCAGCGTCGGCTACTTCCTCGACCCCGCAGAGGACGCAAAGGCGGGCGACACCGTCACCATCAACATGGGCGATTCTACCGACAGCGACGGCACCGTCACCTCGTACTATGTCGATTTCGGCGACGGCGAGAACTCGGGCTGGGTCTCCTCACCGCAGCTCACCCATACCTACGCCGCCAAAGGCGCCTATAACATCACCGTGAGCGTGAAGGACGACGACGGCACCACCTCCACCGCCGACCCCGTCAGCTACGATGTCAGCGGCGTGGAGCCATCCATCGCCGGCATCGACCTCGGCGCCACCACGGTGGATGTCGACGAGCCAGTATCCTTCAGCGCACGCGGTGCGGAGGATTCCGACGGCACCGTCGCCAGCTACTTCTTCGATTTCGGCGACAACGAGAATTCCGGATGGATCGACGCAGCCAATACCACGCACGCCTATTCCGCCGCCGGCACCTACACCGTGAAGCTCCGGGTCAAGGACGACGACGGGCTCCGATCCGCACAGGTGACCAAGGACATCACCGTCGAAAGCGGCAGCGAGGGCGGCGACACCACCGACGCCGGCGGCGAGAGCGATGGCGGAGGATTCCTCCTCTACATCATTATCGCCGTCGTCGTCGTGGTCGTGGTCGTACTCCTCCTCCTCATGCTCCGCAAACGCTCGGAAAGCGCCGGCGTCGACGACCTCATCGGCGAAGGCGGCCAAGCCGAAGCCGAAGGCGGCGCAGCGGTCGCATCATCGCAAGGCCCCGCACCTGGCGCTGCGGGACGACCGGCGCAGCCACCAGCCGGCCAGACCGTCTGCCTCATCTGCAACACCCCCATCAAACCGGG
>CAZSUE010000445.1:0-4752 GCA_964609045.1 uncultured archaeon
GAGGGGCAATGGGCCATGCTGCAACGATTGCCCGGCGAGAAGATCGTCAATGCGGCGTTCGCGCTCCACCATATCACCGCCGACACCGAGCGCGACCTCCGCGCCGAAACGCTCATGCGGGTGCGTGCGCTGGACCCACGCGCGCTGGTGATCGTCGAACGCGAGGCGAACCACATCGCCGACGATTACCTCGCCCGCTTCGAGGAATGCTATCGCTTCTATCGCACATTCTTCGACGCCGTCAACGCCACGGTCGCCGATCCAGAGGACGCGCACGCGTTCAATATTTGTTTTGCCGGCCGCGAGATCGTCGATGCCCTCGCAACCGAGCGCGGGTGTCGCACCACCTGCCATATGCCGGTGGTAGCATGGGAGGCAACGCTGAGCGAGGCGGGGTTCGTTACCGACGAGAACGCGCCGAGCATGCCCATGGCCGCCGCCGGGCAGTTCGAACGGATCGATACCGTGCATGACGGAGGAGAGACACTATTGACCTTCGACGACACGCCGCTCTTTTCCGTCATCGCCGCCCTTCCGGATACCACCCGTTCGCTGCCGCCGCTGCCGCCTGCGCCCGAATTGGACCTCTATCTCCCCGAAATGTTCAATTACCTCGACAATGCGACCTACCTCGCCGCATTATCGGTGGTGGCGAAGGCGGACCGCATTATCGACCGGCGTGAGGAAGCGTTCATCGACAACCATGCGAAACTGCTCGATGTGGATACACGCGAGCACTGGGATGTGGAATCGCTGGAGGAAGTGGTGCACCCCGCCCCGGAGAAGGGCGTCTCGGAGTATACGAAAGCGGTGATCCTCCGCGATCTCATCTTTATTGCGAAGATCGACGAGGAGTACCACGAAAGCGAGCGCGAAGAGATCCTCGCCGTCGCGGAGATGTTCGGGTTCGATGAAGAGGTGGTCCGAGACGCGGAGATGCTCGTCGAGCAGTTCCTCCCGCCGCTCTTCGATCACAGCCCCGACTGGTTCCGGCGTTACTGGTATATCGGGTCGAAACTGCAACAATGAACCATCAAGCATGAACCATGATCTATGAACCATGAACCATGATCCACCGCTGAGAGCGATGATGCGAGCGACGAGGGACAAGTACGAGGTGTGCGTGCAAATGACGACGATAACGGCCTATGCGCAACCGGCAAAAGAAGCGCCCTATCTCCTATTGAAGGCGATCAAACGCGGCAGGGTCAAGTGGGTCAAACGCTCGCCGTTCTATATGGAACTCAATGTCACCGATGTGGGTGCCGCAGTCTGGAAAGCGATGTACGACATCGACCCGGATACGGTGGTACGCTTCGTGAAAGCGCCCTATCACAAACGGCTCAGCACCGATACGGAGCAACGGAGCTGGCATCTCGAATTCACCGCCAAGCAGTTCAAGATCGGCCTCTACTCGCAGCGCTATATCCCGCTCAAACGCGACCCCGACGGGTACGCCATCATCGTCGAGATCAATGCCGACAAAGAGCTGATCCGTCGTATCCTCAGCTCCACGGTGGCGACGCTCGGTGATACGCCCACCGCGTTCACCGACCTCGACGCGCTCTGCGAGGCGTTCGAGATCGCACCGTCGGCGGCGGTGGAGGCGTGGGAGCGGTTCGGTGGGACGAAGCCGCCCGGTGAGGCGACCACGGCCGAAGAGGAGGACGCGCTTCGCACCGAGATCGATCGATCGATGACCATGCTGAAAAGTATGTGCCGGAACCCTAAGATGATCCAGCAGTTCGAGATGCGATTCGAGAAAGGTGTCTACGAACCGCTGCAACGGGGCAAGCTCGAAACTGCGCGCAGCCATGCAGAACCGCTGCTCGCAAAGATCGGCGTGATCCAGCGCACCATCTCCACATCCATGGACCGCATCCTGAAGTTCCATCGCCGCATCGAGCAATATGAGGAGCGCGGGGTGGATACCGCCGCAAGCGACCGCCATCTTGAACGCGCCGAGAACGCGTTGCGCAAGCTGCAAAAGAAGGCGTACCAGTCCGAGATGCGAGCGGCGAAGCGCGCGCTGGACGTACTGGCCGAAGGCGCGACATCTGCGCCCACACCTGCACCTGCACCGTCACCCGCGCCCAGCCCTGCACCTGCACCGTCGCCGCCGAAGAAGAAGCTGATGAGCTTCGATCTCGCGCTCCGTGAAGAACCGGGCGCAACGGCCGAACCCGATCGGCCGACGGTGGAAGAGATCGCATCGTTCGTACGCTGCGCCATCTGTGATGAGAAATTGGCGGATCGAACACTGACGCAATGCCCCGAATGCGGCAAACGGTATCATAGCGACTGCGTGCGGGATACCAATACCCGCGCATGTCTCGTCTGCGGTCGCGGTCTCCCCACAAAGCCGGCGCCGGAGGAGGCGGTGGAGGCGGTGGAGGCGGTGGAAGGTGCAGCCGAGGCTGCCGACGCCGGCCGCGCCGTTACGGGATCGCACGCAGCGAGATCGGAAGCTGAGATTGAGATCGAGACTGAGATCGAGGCTGAGGCGGAGGTTGATGCCGAAGCGGAGGCCGGTGCAGCGTCGGCCACGGGGACGGAACTGATCACCTCGTTCGTCATTTGCGGCATCTGCCGCCAGCAGCTCGGCGATCGGCCGCTGGTGCAGTGCCCGGAGTGCGGCAAACGGTACCATCTCGGGTGCGGCGCCGATCTCGAAAAATGTAGGACCTGTCGCACCGGGATCGACGCCATGACGCCCATCGTCGAAACCCTGCTCACAGCGTCGGACGATGAGGAGCGATTGGCCGATACGGAAGGGGACGATATCGACATCGATGAGCTGACGCTCGATAATATCCTCAATATCGACCTCGAGATCGACGATGATGCAGAGATGGACCATGCAGCGTGAGCTGTGGCTGACCGGGAACTCGGGCGCGGCCAAGCCTCTATTTATATTTTATACTTGAGTTTCAAAGTTACGGTCGAAAGAACACTCTGGCCAATTGATTTTTTGTAGGGGGGTACGGAAATTAATTCAGCTGGAGGTAACGCCACATCTCGAATCGTGAATAGATTTGCGATTGAAGCGGTGTCATCTCTTCGACCACCAGCTTTGCACGCTTCAAATTCTTGGTCGAATAGAGCGCAACTCGTATCCCCTCGAGCGCGTCCAATAGCTTCTTTGGCGAACGGTCCAAGTCACGGAGCCTCCAGAGGAAATACCGCATGAACAATAACCCCACCACGCATAAGAATACATGCACGCGGATCGAGTCATCCTTGCGGACATACATCGGCGTGATTGGAATCAGCAGCTTGTCCTTGAGCCAATGAAAATCGTTTTCCACCTTGTATAAGCCGCTGTAGGTTTTCACGATCCGCTCAGAAGACCAATCATGCATATCGGTGAAGACCGCCGTCTTCCCGAACGCAGCATAGAGTTCCGCTTCCTTCGTTTCGTCGACCCAGAATCGTAGCTCCTTCGGGTCGGTATCAAAATCGAACTTGAACAGACTTTCATGCGTCTTGTGGATGAGCTTCTTGGACTCACGGATCACACCACCCTGCCCCATCCTACGCCCGCGGCCAGTCGTACGCTCGAACCTCGCCTTTAAATGCGCCATCCCTTCGAGGAACTTCTTCTTCGCCTTCTCGTAGCTCTTTCGTTGACGCGCGGCGGTCGCGGGACTGTAGCGGATCACGACCGTGAACTCATCACCGAAAACGGAGAGAGTGGCTCGATAGCCGCTGATCTCATGCTTTTTGCGGTTGGTATAGAGCACCTCGTACTCATCGAGCGGGATCTTCATGAGCGTTTTCACCTGGCTCCGTTTGAGGGAGCCGACAATATGCATATCGTCCAAGATCAGACCGATATTATATTGCGAATTGTTCCCCTTATCCATGACGACCGTGATGCTCCCCGGGTCAATATCGAGTCGCTTGAGGCGCTCGACGATGCAATCGACGATCTTTGGAAGTATTGTTGAGTCATGCTTATTCCCTGGATAGGTCTTATGGAGAAAGGGGATATTCTCATCTGAAGCAACGAGCCCTACCCCCACCAGGTTTCGGTTATGCTGTTTTTGTTTGGATCTCCCCTTCTTCGGAAGCTCTCCGCTCTCCTCGATGTATGTGAAGAAGTTGGTCATGTCGAGATAGAGCACCGAGGGGGTAAAACCCTGCTCGATCAACCGTTGTGTTAATCCGTGGGAGATCTCCCGTAACTTTTCTTTTTCGGCGATGTAGTTCATGTGGTTGAAAATATTCTGAGCGTTCACATTCGTGTGGACATTGTAGTAGAACTTCAGGAAAGATCTTTGGAAATATTCGCCGGTTGCCTTTTTGCTCAATGGGCCACACCATCGCCCAAAGATCGTGATGAGGAGGTACTCGCCGACAGTCAATCCTTCGACTTGTTTCTTCGATGTTAGGCTATCTACGATCTCTGTGAAGCCGAGTCTTTCGTTGATCGCGAGTATGGCGGCGAGCTTTCCGAACTCGAACGACTTGATGCGAACCTTGCCGTGTGGCTCTACAGCTTGACATTTTCGCAGAATTGTCTCGGCTGTTCCGAGGTAGACCTCCCATTCATCGAAGACTCTCTCCCCTTCCCTCTTCTTCTTGACCGCGTAGTATTGGGGCTGCCCTCGCTTCTTGTCTTTCTTCCTGATGAATACCATATCAGCACGTAGGGCACTACTGCCATATATAACTTCTCCAAACACGAGGTGAGGGCGTGCGTCCCCCCTTCCCCTATCCCCCCGTCGCGCCATTCCTCGCTTCGCTCAG
>CAZSUE010000446.1:0-4750 GCA_964609045.1 uncultured archaeon
GACCGTGAACCGATCCTCGAGGACGCCATTGGGATAGATGAGCGTTAATTTCAACCCGCTGACCGTGGCGAACGGGGTCGTGACGATGACCGCCATTTGGTCGACCGCGTCGTCGACATCTGTGAGATATGGTTGGAGATCGAGTGTGGACGGTTCATCCTCGACACACCACTGGTCCGGGATCGGTGCGAGAACCGGCGCGTCGTTCACCGAACGGACCATCACCGTAACTGTCGCATTGTCCCGGGCCGTCCCGTCCGAAACGGTGATGTTCACGAGCTCGATCGAGATCCCATCGGGATAGAGACACCGAAGCATGGTCCCCTCGATTGCGATATACTCCGAATCACAATAGAGGATCAGCATTTCAAGTGGTGTCTCCTCATCGTAGAGATGGTGGCCGAGCTCGACGAGCTGGATTATATCTTCGGTACATACGATCGGGGGGATGGCACCGATCACCGGCGCGTCGTTCACTGTCGTGATCACGAGTTCGATCGATGCGGCGACCGTATACTGACCGTCGCAGACGGTGAGGTTGACGGTATCGAACGTAGTCTGATCGGTATAGAGGAAGGTGACCGTGCGATCGTGTACCGTCGCATGTGCACTGGCGACGTTAACCGTCAATAATTCCCGCGGCGTATCGGGATCGGCGAGGTATGGTGTGAGATCGAGGGTGTGGGGTAGCTCCTCGGTGAGGTACTGTTCCGGGATCGGTAGGATTACGGGGGGATCGTTCACTGGGATAATGAGCACATCGATCTCGGTCTCGGACCGGAGGAGGCCGTCTGATACGCTGATCGTGACGAGATCGTCCGTCAGACCCTCGGGATAGAGGAAGGTGAGATCGAACCCGTCCACGATGACGTAGTCACTCTCGACGGCGATCGTGAGCTCGTTGGTGGCGTTATCGACATCGTATATCATCGAGCTGAGATTCAGTTCCCACGCGATATCTTCATACCCATGCTGGATCGGCACACCGGCATCGGTGAATTGTGGTGCGTCGTTCACCGGCTCGACGGTGACGACGATAGCGGTCATGTTCGTATGCTCGCCATCCGACACGACCACGTGAACGAGATCGTCGAGCACACCTTCCGGGTATTTGAAGCAAATGGTCTGCCCCGCGATCGTGGTGAACGGCGAATCGTCCGAGACCTCCAACGAGCAGAGCGGATCGTCCGGGTCCGCAATATAGGGCGCCAGATCCAGCTCGTACGGGATATCTTCGGTCAACTCCAGTGGGGCAATGGAAGCGATGGTGGGCGCGTCATCGACCGGCTGGACCGTTACAACGAGCACTTGCGAAGCGGCCAGTATGCCGTCGCTGACGGTGATATTCACTATCTCTCCGTCGACGCCATCGGGATAGGAAAAGGTGACCGTCGATCCGTCGACCGACGCGAAGCTGCTGTTCGTTGTGACGACCAGCTCGGTGGTTATGTTATCGATGTCCGATAGATAGGGTGCCAGATCGAGCAGATACGGTTGGTCTTCCGTACATTCGAGGGATGGGAACGGCTCGGTGAATTGTGGCGCGTCGTTCACCGGTTCGATCGCCACTGAGACCATTGTCGAAGCCACGTACGGGCCGTCATTGACGGTGACATTGACCGTATCGGTAATGATGCCGTCGGGATAGAGGAAGGTGATGTTCTGGTTCTCGATCGTGGTATAGGGTGAATCGTCGCTGATCGTCAATGCGCTCAGCTCGGTATCTGGGTCGTAAAGGTACGGGGTGAGATTGAGGGTGAACGGGATATCTTCGGTCAACTCCAGTGGGGCAATAGATGCGATGGTGGGCGCGTCATCGACCGGCTGGACCGTTACAACGAGCGCTTGCGATGCGGTTAGGAGGCCGTCGCTGACGGTGACATTCACTATCTCGCCATCGACGCCATCGGCATAGCAGAAGGTGATCGACGATCCGTCGACCGACGCGAAACTGCTGTTCGTCGAGAGGCCAAGATCCGCGCTCTCATTGTCTGGATCGCTGATCATTGCGCTACAATCGAGGACGAACGGAATATCCTCGGCCAGTGTGAGCGGTGGGAACGGCACGATGAACGCTGGCGCGTCGTTCTTCGGTGTGATCGTCACATTGATCCGGGCGATATCCGCAGTAGTGCCGTCCGAGACGGTGATCGTGACGACATCCTCGGTCAGCTCGTCGGTATAGTTGAATGTCAGCTGATCGACATCGATCGTCGTATACGGCGAGTCGTCCACGATGATCAGATCGGTGGTGTCGGTATCGAAGATATAGAGCGATAGATCGAGCGTCCACGGTATATCCTCGGTACCGACCTGATCGGGGATCGGAGCGATCAGCGGCGGCGTGTCCACTGGCGTGATGTTCACGCCGATCGCTTGTTCTATGGTGGCAATCCCGTCCGAGACGGTCAAGTTGCATCGGTCGGAGGTCACACCGTCGGGGTAAAGAAAGGTGAGAACTGTCCCGCCCACCGAGACATATGGACTGTCCTCGGAGATGTTCAGCTCATCGGTCCCGTTATCCGGATCGATAATATAGGGTGCGATGTCGAACGTCCATTCATAGCCTTCCACTCCGGTCTGGTTTGGAATGGGGATGATGAACGCCGGTGGGTCGTTGATAGGAGTTACATTCACCCACAGTGAATCGTTGACAGCGTTCTCTTGTTCGTCGATGGCGGTGAAGGTGATCCATTCGCTCCCATGGTAATCTTGCGCGCTGGCGAGATCGACGCTCCCGTTTGGATGGATCACGACCTCGACGTTGGTGTTCCCAGCGGCCGAGAACGAGATCGTGCCGTTGTCGATGAAATAGTCGTTCAAGTTGAGCGCCGAACTGATCGTGCTGTCTTCCTCGAGCGTGATCTCGATGGGGAGCGATGCGATGAGCGTTGGGGTTGCGATGGCTGTATTATAGTTCGCCTCGACTGCCTGGGCATCGAGCGCGTAGTTCCAGAGCCGGAGTTCGTCGATCGTGCCGTTGAACGAATAGATATCCGAGGCTGTGGGGTCGCCAAGAAGATTGACATTCATTCCGATGGTGAGCGGGGTCTGGTAGTTCTGGTACGCCCCTTCCGGTGTTGCATCGGCAGCTTCGGACTGGCCGTCGATGAACAGCTCCAATCGGTCCGGGCTGGTGTAGACCACGCAGACATGGTACCAGGTGTTCAATTGCGCGGTGGTGGAAGAATAGGTTGAGAGGTAGGTGCCGGAGGTGTCGGCGCGGCTGAGGAGCGCTGTGACCTGCTGGTTCGAATCGTAGAGGATCCGTAGCTGGTAGTATGGCCCGCTCCCGTGTTCATAGTAGGCCTTCGAGACCAGGAATTGCCATTGCGTGGGTGGTGGGGCCTCGTTGGGTTTGAACCAGAACTCGAGCGAGAAGCTCCCTTCGAAGGTATCCTGGATCGAGGTGGAATTGAATTGCACGATGTCGTTCCGGCCGTCGAAGTGGAGCGCGCCATCTGCGATGCCGGTGGTCCAAGTCGGGTCCGAATCGTCTGCGATGGAGCGGTTTCCGAGCTGGCCGTCATTCTCGAACCCACTCGTATCGTATGCGGTCTGGCCAGCACCTTCATCGAAGGTGAGGTTGAGGATGGTGCGATTGGCGATGAATGAACCATAGAGAGCGGTGATCGCTTCGGGCGACATGGCATAGTTATAGACCTGTAGCTCATCCATTGTTCCGTCGAAATAATGATGATAGGTGTCTGCTTGATGGTGGTACATCCCAATGCTGTTGAAATCTCCGACATGGGTGATCCGGTCATAATCGAAATTCACCGGCGATGAAGAGGTAGTATTCGAGCCAGAAGGGATTCCGTTGATATAGAAATCCAATTCTGTGGCTCGTTTGACCAATGTTATAAGATATGGTATTCCAGTCTGAAGAGGAGTTGTTGCAGAACAGTGGTATTTTTCTCCATCTTCGTCATCTGAGAGATAGAGCGTCACTTTTGGATAGAGATCGTGACTGATGAGGAAAATGATTCCATTTCCTCGGCCTTCACTAATGGTTTCGTAGTTCAGATCCAGAATGGTATTCGTACCGATACTGGCATTTTCATTCAGCCAGACGAATGAGTTGAATGAGAACTCGGTCCCGAGTCCGAAGATATTATCGCCCTCGGCAAGCGTCAATCCGTCATCGACCCCATCGAATTCGAGGCCAGAATCAAGTATTCCCGGAACCCACGTCGGATCACGGGGGTCTGTGGTTGTACTATTGCCGAGCGTGGCGTCATTCTCGAACCCACTTGTATCGTATGCGGTCTGGCCAGCACCTTCATCGAATGTGAGATTGAGAACCATGCGCTTGTTGAGAACTTCTCGGTAGCCTTTATCGATATCTCCTATATCCTTCGCAAAATTACTGATACGAATATCATCAATAGTACCATTGAAGAACGGGGATGACGCATAATACCGGCCAAACCTAACGTTGAGGCCATTATCGAATATTCCGCCATAATGCACCGTGCTATTGATCAGTTCAGCGTCTATAAAGAGTTTCACCGATTCTCCGTCGTACGTAACGGTTAGATACCGGTAACGGGGGAGGGGCGATAGCTCTGGACTTAGTAGTCGTGTTATATTAGAAAGTTGTCCATCGGCCGACAACATAACCTTTATTGTGTTGTCATAATGAATGCCAAGAGAAAAACCCCTATTATTACTACTGGCGCCATGCTGTGTGACGGCTCATTCTGTCCAGAATTTTCGCAATATAAACCCTTCGAATCTGCCTGCCCGG
>CAZSUE010000447.1:0-4747 GCA_964609045.1 uncultured archaeon
ACTGTCAGTCCACGGAAACACCTGCGGTGATTTCCGTGCTGCGTTTATGCGAACACTGGCGGAGGGAAAATGATGACTCCGCCAATATGTCGGGGTTTGAAATTGCTACAATTATAGAACAGGATGCTGGCCTCGAAGGTTATGAGCTGGGCCAATCAGCTCTATGCCGGCAGCATGTCGGCCGCACGCACCGACCAAGCCGTATATTCGAGGCGTGTTTATGCAAAAAAGACAACCTCCGGCAGAGGAGGAGGGGCGCGTTTCGGTGATCGTGAGACGAAGTGGATATGTACTATTTCCCACTTTGCCATGGACGGGTGAGAGCATCGATCGTGTTCGACGAGTTTGCTCGATGCACAAAGGTCCCCGCTCTGATGATCGGAAAATATAATCGGATATTTAGAAAGGGATGCTGAACAAGCGAGGACAAAGGCCGGGAGTTAGAACGCTCACCTCATTGCATAATGCGTTTGCATTCTTCGACCAATCCTTCGCGGTTGACGACCGTGATGTCCGCCCCGTCGCGTTTCACATAATTCTTGTAGGGGAACTTCGTCTTGTTCTTCCCGCCCTGGGGGGTTTTGACCTTGACGCTCATCTTACCCATTTCTTCTTTCACCTTGAACTTGTACGGTCCGGCGCCGGTCATGACCTTCCAGCTCCATTTTTCGGGCACACTTTTCGCACTACCGTCCGACTTTGTCTTCACCGTCGCACTCTTGTGTTTGAAATCCTGGGTTTGGTACCCGAATTCACCGTAGATATTGTACATTTCTTTTGCAACTTTGTCATCCATTTTGCCCATGGCCTGTAGCGATTTGACGCCCTTTTTCAGTTTGTCGAAAAAACCCATTGTTGCCACCAAGAGGTAAACAATGAATGAATGTTTAAAACTTCCTATCCAGCCTCTATGGATTGGTGAAAAAGAGGGGGGTGGGGGTGAGGGTTTGGGGGTTGGGGCCGCCCCGCCCCCCGTCGTTTTCCATAGACCTCATCTGAAACAATAACTCCTTCACACACCCATGGCGAATCGGAGTTTTTGTTTCATTGTATTTGGCTCCCGCACATTCTTGGAGTGATATCTTCAATATGGAACGCGAACACCCAGTTCAGCAGACATCATCCGCTTACTCATTGCAAGCGATCTGTAAGAGGCTTTTTCGTCCCGCGAATAAGAGCACGAACGACCCCATCCATGGAGAACGCTGTCAAGTTCTGGCCGCCGTTTTGGCTTGCCATATACCGATGGTCATCAGCAGCTCACGATCGCGCTGGAGAGGTGCAGTTCAACTTCGAGCTTTGCGGGTGCGCCCGCGCTAATGCGCTCGAGTACGCGTACGTTCGATGCGTTCGCGCTCCTCCACCTCGAGCACATCGATGAGGATCTGTTCTGCCACGGCGTCGTACTCGAACTCGTTGCGATGGGGACAGAACTCGTGCCATACGACGCATTCGAGGTTGAGGTCGAGCACGAGCGGGTAGACCCGACACCCCGCCGGCCGGATATCGTAGATCTGGCATCGACCGTTCTTGAGGAAAAAACAATGCCTCTCCTTATTTTTCAGGACGAGATACCCGTCCTGTTCGGTATAGAAATCGCGATATCCAGCGCGCTCGATGCGTGCGATATCCTCGTTGGAGAGCGTCATCTCCGTCTCCCAGCAGCACTTGGAACAATGATGGAGCTGGCAGGGGCTGGGATGGGCCGTGGTTACGCCGTGGTTCTTCGTTTCGGCCGCTCTCTTTCGCGGACGCACGGTGGTCGGGGTCATGCTCCACACCATTGTTGGGTTCTTGACGCACGATCGATCAACGGTTCTCGTGCAGGTACTGGCCACGGTACTGTTCCTTGGCGGGGTCGTCGCTCTTCGTACGGAGGAAGAGGAGCTGGAGCACGCGCGCGTTCTCGCGTAGCGCGAGCCCATGGGGGTTGTTGACCACGAGGAGCGATTCGCTGCGCCCTTGGTACCCCGCATCCCACACCGCGGTCTCGATGGTGGCGCCGCATCGGAGGAGCGACGAGCGCGGTGCGGCCAGTGCGATCATCCCCGGCGGGATGTTGACCCATTCGTTATAGACGATCTTATAGGGGCCGGGTTCGAGTTCGACCCACCCGTGGCTATCGAACTGAAGCGGTTCGGTGGCGGCGAGGATGCGATGTGCATTGCTCAGCGCCAGCCTCCCCGGCGCGGTGTACGGTTCGACCCGTTGCATGGTGAGGTCGAACCCGTTGGGCTGGATCTGTAGCTTGTAATCGATATAATCGCTGATCAGCGCGGGTTTGTCGCCGGGGTGCATGATCCGGTCCTCGATCTCGTGCTTCCCGAGCACATTCCCTTTCGACGGTAATGAGAGTGGCATGGTGATCGTTGTGGCAATGTCGCGCTCGGCTATAATCTTACGGGTCTCCTTCCTTCTCCGTCCCTATAATTTATCGGTGGGCGTGTGCGGTCGGGCCCACCTAATATATAGGCTTTGCGTAAAGGCTATAGGGGAAGCGGGGGAGAGGGCGGGAGATGGGGCGCACAGTTGGAATAAGAGTCGGAGCGACACCTTTTGATTTTGACTTTGCTCATTACTCTTGCCCCTTCACACCTCACACTTCACAATTCACACTTTACCCTTCCCCGTCACCATTCGCGATAATCGATGCCGATGGTGCGCGGTGCGAGTTTGGGTATGCCGCCGAGCCGGCGTTTATGCGCGTTGGCGCGGACGCGGGCTTGGATAGTGCGCACCCGTTCGGCCGGTATCTCGGCCTTCTCGGCGATACTTTCGACCTCCAGCCCCAGCTCGGTCCCTAAAAGGATACGGTCGAGGCGCTCGTAGCTGATGCCGAGTTCTTCCTCGTCGGTCTGGCCCTCCCAGAGCCCGGCGGAGGGCGGTCGATCGACGATCTCGTCGGGGATGTCGAGTTGGCGTGCGAGGGCGCGCACCTGCGTCTTATAGAGGTCGCCGAGCGGGAGGAGGTCCGCACCGCCGTCGCCGTATTTCGTGAAATAGCCGACGAGGAGCTCGGACTTGTTCCCGGTCCCCATGACCATACCGGCGTGGATATTGGCATAATAGTAGAGGACGATCATCCGTGTGCGCGCTTTGATATTCCCGAGCGCGGTGCGTCCCGGCTCGCTGGCCACCGCGTCGTCATCGAGTTCTACCATGGTCCGGAACTGCTCGACGATGGGCGCAATGGTGTCATTGTCGTACCCAAGCCCGCGCTTATGGGCGAAGTGGCGTGTCAGCACCGCGTCCGCATCCTCGTGCTCATCCTCGTCAACTCGTTCATCGGTATGATCGGGGAGATAAAAGGTATGGACATTTGCCGCGCCGAGCGCCTCGGCGCAGAGTACGGCGACGACCGCGGAATCGAGCCCGCCGGATAGCCCGAGCACGGCGGTATCGATCGCCGCGTTTTCGCACTGGGTCCGGATGAAATCGACGATGGCAATACGATCTCCTTCGTGAAGGTGCGGTGTCAGTGACATAGTATCGACCGTGCACGCGAATATACGGTCATGCGCTAATAAGATTGGTATGAAAAACATGGGAACGAGGGGTTGGGGAACGGGGGAACTGGGGCCGCCCCGCCCCCCGTCGTTTTCCATAGACCTCATCTGAAACAATAACTTCTTCACACCCATGGCGAATAGGAGTTTCTGTTTCATTGTATTTGGTATGAAAAGAGGGGGTTGGGGGTTAGGGTGTGGGGGCGCCCCGCCCCGGGGAGGAACGGGACAATGGGTGTGGAGGCCGAGGCCAGCTATGATGTGCAGTAAAAGTGTGCTCTAAAAGCAGCAGATCGCGGTGATCGATAGGGACATGTGGGGCCGGTGGTGCGTCTTCTTCGTTGTATCGGACCGGCGCTGGCCCCCTCGACGGTTCGTCGTGCGCTTACTGTGCGATCAGGGTTTGCTTCGCCCTCGCGGCGCGCTTGAATGCGTCGATGATGTACCCCAGTGTCGTCTCGATCTTTTGTGGCTCGCTCACCTCTTCGAGGATGGTGCCGGTCACGATGATATCCGCACCGGCGGCACCGATGGCCCGTGCATCGTCCGGGGTGCGGATGCCGCCGCCGATGATGAGCGGGATGTCGAGTTGTGACCGTATCTGCTCCACCATCTTGGTGGGAACAGGTGCGGGCGCGCCGGACCCGGCCTCGAAATAGACCAGTCTCATGCCGTAGTACTGTGTCATCAGTGCATAACCCACCGCGCGCTGGTAATCGCTCCGATGGACGACGTCGGCCTCGGACACCTCGCCCACTTTCATCCCCGGTTCGACGATGATATAGCCCATGGGTATCGCCTCCAATTGGTATTTCCGTATGGCGAAGGTGCCGATCAGTTGCTCGCTGGTAAGGAACCGGATATTGGTCGAGTTCATCACCGCCATGAAGAAGACCGCGTCGAGGTTCGGGGTGATGGCGCGGCCTTGCGAGGGGAACAGGATCACTGGCAGCTCCGACTCCTTTTTGATCGCGTCCACGGTGGCGCCGAGCTTCTCGGAGGTCACCCCCGTGGAACCGCCCACCATGAACGCGTTGGTGCCCGCCGCTGCCGCCGCCTGTGCCATTGCACCGGTATCGTGCGACGGATGATGGTCTGGATCGATGAGTGTAAAATGTAAACGTGTATGGTCGAGTTCGGTGCGGATATGATCCCAGACTCTCATAGTGCGCTACCTCCGGGGCGATCGATCTATCGCGAGCGAATCGCCAGGCGCTATTTAATACATTGGGTTGGGGAGG
>CAZSUE010000448.1:0-4743 GCA_964609045.1 uncultured archaeon
GAAAGGGGTTGGAGCACAGAGCAGATCGATATCCTCGCTGCTCCTGTTTCGGCCAAAGAGGATCGCGACATAGCCGGAGACGAACACATGATCGATGGAAGCAGAGGTAAGCGCCTTCGAAGCACTAAGCGCCATCCGATCGAGCTTGCTTCGCTCTTTGGGTCGTGTGAATCGAAACTGCCGTCGATCGCGATCGTATTCTAGTTCCATTCCGATCATGCCTGGGTCTATCGTATTTCGCTTCGCCGCACACCGCCCTCGTTCATACAGGGGCAAAAGGCATGAAAACGCTTTAATATTTCCGAAGGCAACGGAGGCGTTACAATACAATAGACGATCGGAGGTTGCACGCAACGGCAAATAGATCCGATACTGCTAAGATGGAGGAAGACGCTCCGCAGGGCTCGAAACGATGTTTGCTTTGGATAGGGATAGCGCGAGGATCGATACAATGAGAGAGAACGAGCACTCCAACGGTGTTATAGAAGCGAGGACGAACGAGCTGGACGAACATTTCAGCGCGTATATCGATACTATCGACGCTGACGAGCTTCGACGGATGGTAACAGCCTGCGCCGATGCGAACGGAATGTTTCGAAGTACTTTTATCCGGTTCTGTGCAGGGCAAGCAGAAGCCGACCCGGAACTCGATCGGGGCTGGCTCGAGCTCGATTCAATGCTCGTTGCGCTCATGCGGGAGCGTGAGCGTATAACTGCCGCCAAAGAGAGGGCCGATTTTTTATTATATCTCGAATCGTTCAAGAACGCTTGTTTCGAGGGAGAGTGCGTGCAGGATGTGGACCCCTACGAGAAATTGCGTGCAGACGATAACGGTGATACCTATCTCGATGGGCTACGCACCGAGGTATTCGAGTACCACGAAGATGTCTGGCGGTATCGCCGCTACATCGATAAGGCCGATGCGTACTTCGACGCGGGCGATCTCGAAACGGCCCATCATGCCTATGAGCTGCTAATCGCGATCTACGAGCACGATACGGGATTCGAACCATGCTTCTTCTGGGATGATGATTTTCCGGACCTCGACCTCGATGAATTCCCTGAGATCGACATCGACGAGATGACACGGCGGTATCAAGTCTGCACCCAGGCGCTGGAAAGCGGTGCGTCTCCCAAAGCGTCAGTCAATAACGATAACGGCTCGTGAAATAAAGACTTGAGTTGAGTTGAGAGCGCTCCTATCAATGTAATGTAACGAAGGCGCCGAATTGTTCTGTACCTCAACCGATAATCGTCCACCCTGCAGAAGGCACTGAGGCAAGACCGCGCTGGGGCAATGAGTCCCGATCAGGTGTGATGTGCAGCGGCCTCGTAATCCACTGCGGGGACGCATTCGGAAAAATCCAGCTCAATGGTCGACCGGAGCGACGGATCGATCCCGCGCACCGTTCCTTCGAACAGATAGACGGGCTGGAGATAGGTCTGTGCTTCATGCGAGGGTTCCGGCCAGTAGCGGATCGAAACGCTCTCGATAGAGGCGGTCACATTCTCGAGCGCGCCGAGGATGCCTTGCGCTTTGAACCGCACAAGTGCCTCGTTCGGATCGATGAGCGGGTACTTTCTATACTGTTCCCAGTCCCGTACACTCTTGGAATACATTATGACCTCGCCGTCCGTCCCCAAACCAACGGCGACACCGTATTTCCTCTCACCGACGAACCGACCGCTCAGCGTGAGCGGGTAGCTTACCGTGACAGAGGTCCGTTTCGAAACGGTTCTATTGGTATCGGGCTCGAGATACTTCTCCGTATTATATCTGACGAACCGTGAAGCCGTTTCGAAAGAAGGTTGGAGCTCATAGCGGTTCAGAAATGCCGCTGCGATCCGGGTCGCGGCGGTTTCGTTCGGGATATTGTGGTTGTTCCGGTTCCAGGCTTTTTTCTTGTCCCAATAAAGAACCATGCCAGATTCGGTATATGCCTCCAGAACGGGTTGCTGGGAGGCGATGAGTCGACCGTCGAACGCTTCGATCGGTCCTTCGAGACCGAAGATCGTCTGAAGTCTATCGAGGTCCGTTCTCAGTGCGGCGATCAATCGTGGACGGTATTTATAGACCATCGCATCGTCGACATCCGGTAGCGTCGCATTCACGACGAAGTGCGCTGGGTAGATGGTTTTTCGAGGATGATGTGTGAAAGAAAGCTCCGGCAGCTCCGCCACCGATCTCTGGGTCGTCGGCGAGCTTGTCCAGAGCCAGAGAGCATAGCCACCGACGATAGCCGAAACCGCTACTATGGTGACAATGATGCCGATGAGCTTCGTTCGGTGACTGATCCTCTCACCTCGGGTTCACCGCTTATAATATGGTTGGAGGAATTTTTACTTCAGTAATCCACCGCAGGAATGCAATCGATAAATTCGGTGCGTATGTTCAAACGCGATGATGGATCGATACCTTGCACCATTCCTTCGAATACATACACGGGCTGGAGATAGGTCTGTTCAACCCCTGGAGGTTCCGACCAATAGCGGATCGAAACGCTGTCGATAGAGGCGGTCGCGTTCTCGAGCCAACCGCAGGTCACGCCCCTATTTTTGAAATTTTGGAGTGCGTCGTCCGGATCGATGAGGCGATATGTATCGAATGTCTCCCAGTTCCGTACCTTATTTGCGTAAAACACGATCTCGCCTTCCGTTCCCAATCGGACCACTATCCCAGTCTTCACTCTACCGATATACATACCGCTCAGCCTCAGCGGGAAGCGGACCGTCGCACCGATTCTCGTTGAAACAGAGGTATTGGTGTCCGGGTCAACGCGTTCTGCGGTATCATAACTGACGATGGGCGACCCCATTTCGAGAGACGGTTGGAGGTTGTTTTGGTTGAGAAAGGCTTCTGCGGTCTGAATAGCCTCGGTCTCGTTCGGGATATTATGGTTGGTCGGGTTCCCCGCTTTTTCCAGGTTCCAGTAGGTAATGATCCCAGATAATGTATGCGCTTCGAGAAGTGGCTGCTTGGAGGCGACGAGTCGATCCTCACTTTCTTCGATCACCCCGTCGAGACCAAAGACCGTTTGGAGCGTCTGAAGCTCAGATCTCAACACCGCGGTTGAACGGGGGCGATATTTGTAGACCATCACTTCGTCAACATGGGGTAAACTCGTATTGGCGACATAGTTCTCTGGTTGGGTGATCTTGCCGGCACTCACGGGAAATGTAAGCTCCGGCAGCTTCTCTCTCTCTTGGGTCGTCGGTCTCATCGTTAAGAGAAGATATCCAGCGGCCAGGGCCGTGATCATGATTATTGTGACAATGATGCCGATGAGCTTTACTCTATTATTTTTCAATCTATCACCTCACGTTTAATAGTAGACAACGCTAGTATAATAAATGTCGGATAGCGCAGGGTTATCAATATCATTTGCCACTGAGCCAGCTCCCCAAATATGGTCGTTAAAAGCGTTATAGGTGTATAACATTGCGACTTCTGTTCCTCCAGGTTGATGATAATAAGATGCTTGATTCCATGCAGTCCATATTGTATCCCCTTCACAACATCGCTCTGCAAAATAAGAACCAAATGGATCCCATTTACCCCCACACCATCCTGGCCCTGCAAATCCGAGTATTTGATGTAAACCTGCGAATGCGCCACCCCATCGGTCTACAGCTTTAGTCGATCCATCATTCTTCAATAGATCACACGCATGTAAACAAATCCACTCTAAATCCTGATCTCCCCACTCGGCATCTGTATTCATCAACTTCCTGTCATCATGGTCTGGGTCGTTAAAATAGAAAAAATAAGGGTCACCATGACCCGAAAACCAGCAAATATCTACATTATCAGCATACGCATCATCCTCACCACCTTCCGGATGTCCATTATATTTATAATCCTGTTCCCATGCATAATCATTGCCATAGTCATATTCCCAATCAAACCCAAAATCCTCTAATTCTGATGCAAATCCGCGAGCGGCTTCTTTTGCTCCTGGAAGGTTACTAATTTCATTTTCATCGTAAGTCTCTACCCATTCAATTCCCAACTCAGGCCTTACTGTATATCCTTTCACATAAAGGCTATCGATGAATGCGCCTTCGCGCCAATGAACGCTATAATCCGAGCAAAACCGGAATTCAATCTCTATGGTATTGGTTCCGCCTTCAATGGTAAAGCTCTTCTGCGCCCAATATGGAAAATCACCGCTCTGTCCGAAATGGACTTCTTCTTCGCCATCGGCCCAGATCGTCGCATAGAAATTATCATAACCATAACCCTCAGTTGATATCCACTGCCACCACGAGACCTCCACCTGAAATGGAGCAGCCGAGGTATCTATTGTTTCATAGGCATAGGCGTCCATGTTATCATCATAATCGCCGGGGGGTGAATCGCCAGTACTTGAGCAATCCAACGATCCTGCCCCCCACCTCGGTTTATATGAAGAATGATCCCAACAATCATAACCGCTATCACTATCTTCGTCCCAACATGACCAATAGTGGTCATAATTATCGAAACCATTGACATAGATCGTTGTCAATACGCTAAGCTCTTCATCATTATCTGCTTCTACTCCTATAAAAGTCATGCCGGGAATGATACTAAATAGAAATAGCATCACTACTGCTAGACTTATCGTTCTTATGATCACGCCTCTCATAACAGCCCTCCTTACGCTAAAGTTGTCCTATACTGCTATTGGTATATTTCTACTTAAAGGTTTGTGTCAATTAAGATCTGTGCCACCAGGATGAGAAAATGGTGGCCGTCCATCT
>CAZSUE010000449.1:0-4739 GCA_964609045.1 uncultured archaeon
CTGCGGGCTGCGATGCCCGATACATCGAAGATGTTCGGGGAGCGTGCCGTTTTGCACAGCAAAACGTGGCAGATCTGCGAACAGTGCAAAATTTCGACCCCCTTCCGAAAGTATGATAAAATGTCGGGGTTCGAAATTGTTACACTATAAAACATAAATGGAGGCTTGACCGCGCCCTTGTTCTCGGTCAGCCACGAATAGGAGTTTTCGGCTCATGAGATTTGATTTGATTTGATTTGATCCGGTCCGAAACGATCCGTGCGATGCTATTTCGGCTTGCCCAGCAGCTCGAACATGTTCTGCTTATACGCCTCGACGCCGGGCTGGTTGAACGGGTTCACCCCGAGGAGGTAGCCCGAGATCGCGCACGCTTTCTCGAAGAAGAAGATGAGATATCCCAGCGTCCGTGCGTTGAGCTCGCGGAGGGTGATGGTGATATTGGGTACGCCGCCGTCGGTATGCGCCGCAGCGGTGCCCTCGTACGCGGCGGCGTTGATCTCTGCCAGCGTCCGCTGATCGTCGCAAAGGTAGTTCAGCCCATCGAGGTTCGCATCGAAGCGCGGTACCGCCAGCGACTCCGCGTGCGGCTCCTCATCGATAAAGAGGAAGGTCTCGAAGAGGTTGCGCTCCCCCTCCTGGATCAGCTGCCCGAGCGAGTGGAGGTCGGTGGTGAGGTCGCACCCGGTGGGGAAGACCCCTTTCCCCTCCTTCCCCTCGCTCTCGCCAAAGAGCTGTTTCCACCATTCGACGAAATAATGGAGCCGCGGATCGAACGAGGCGAGGATCTCGATCTTCTTGCCCGCCTTATAGAGCTCGTTGCGCACCGCAGCGTAGGTCACGGCGGGGTCCACCCTTCGCGCGGCGAGGTCCTCCTTCGCCTGCGCCGCACCGGCGAGCAGTTCGTCGATGGCGATGCCGGCGCAGGCGATGGGCACGAGCCCCACCGGGCTGAGCACGGAGAACCGCCCGCCGACATCGTCCGGCACCACGAACGAGGTATAGCCACGCTCGTCCGCCAGCGTTCGCAGCGCGCCGCTGTGCTCGTCCGTGATCGCGATGATCCGCTCGTTTGCGCTCGGAACGCCCATCCGCGCTTCGAGTTCTTTCCGGAGGTAGCGGAAGGTGACCGCCGGCTCGGTGGTCGTGCCGGACTTCGAGATCATAACGAGCCCGAAATCGCGCCCGTCCAGCAGATCGAGGAGTGCATGGAGATACTCCGAAGAAAGATGGTACCCTGCAAAGAGGACGCGTCGCGGTTCGAACCAGGCGGGACGGAGCGCCTCGATCACCGCACGCGCGCCGAGGTACGACCCGCCGATGCCGATGACGACGATCGTCTCCGTACGCGCTGCGAGCCGTGCGGCAGCAGCCGTGATTTCCTCCACCTCGTTGCTCATCCTCGCGGGGAGTTCGAGCCAACCGAGGTGATCGCTGCCCGCCCCGGACTTCGTCTCAAGCTGCTGCTCCATGGCGTGTGCACGCTCGAGCGCAGAAAGGATCACCGGCGGCGCGAGGAACGATTCGAGGTTCGTCAGGTCCAACGAGAAATAATCTGCTTTCGGATCCATGTCGCCAATACTCCATCACCCAATCGAGATCGGTGCAGCTGCGCAACGGCAAACGCATTTAATAGTTTTCTGTGGCGTAATGCAAGATGATAATTATTGGCGGTTACCCGCCACGATTACCGATACCACTACTGAAGCGCGAGCCAGACCTCCGTACGGCACCGCGCCGCCGAACCGTAAACTATTAATACCCCCCAGCCCAATAGAATATATGTACTTGTAGTTGGCTACTTCAACTTCATAAGTTGAATGTTTTTTTTTGCGCCAATCTCTCATCCGCATACACCTCTCTTAGATCTGTCGCTCTTCATAACCTCGGCTGGCTACAAGTACTTTTTTTACCACCGCATATCCGCTCGAGCGCGTCCGCTCTTGGGTTTCCAACGCGGTCCTCGGTATCGAGCGGTGTGCGACGAAAAGAATGCCGGACGCTGGAAGGGAAGGTTAATAATACCGAAACATCCTTTCGCAACAACTGGGCCAGTCCATCGAAAACGCCATGAGCGCCGGTGGCGCGCCCATACTTCATTTTGTACCTAATCGAGGGACCCAGATGTCACCAGTCAAACTCGCACCTTCCATCCTTTCTGCAGATTTCAGCAAGCTCGGCGAACAGATCATCGCAGCGGAGAACGCGGGCGTCGATCTCCTCCATATCGATGTCATGGACGGCCATTTCGTGCCCAATATCACCATTGGGCCGTTGGTGCTCGAATCGCTGCGCGGACGCACCTCGCTCCCGTTCGATACCCACCTCATGATCAGCGACCCGGACCGCTATATCGAACGCTTCGTCATTGCGGGCAGCGATATCGTCACCGTTCACGCCGAAGCCACACCGCACCTTCATCGCACCATCCACCTCATCAACGATTACGGCGCGAAAGCGGGTGTGGCGCTCAATCCGTCCACGCCGCTCGCGCTCATCGAGAATGTGCTCGTCGATATCGATCTCCTCCTCATCATGACCGTCAATCCCGGCTTCGGCGGCCAGAAATTCATCGAGACCATGCTGCCCAAGATCGAGGAGGCGCACGAGATCATCCACCAAAGCGGGCTGAAGATCGAGCTCGAGGTCGACGGCGGTGTCAAGCCCGAGAACGCGCGGGCCATTGCGGACGCCGGCGCCGATATCCTCGTGGCGGGCTCAGCGATATTCAACCGCAAATACCCGGTGCAAGATAACGTTGGGGGATTGAAGCGCGAGTTAGAGCGCTAACCCCTCCTCCGTCCTCCTCCACCCACCCCCGTCGGGCCCATTGTTTTTGCCCACCGCGACCCTTTATCACAGCCAAAGCGCTGCACTTGCCATTTCATCCTCACCCACTCTTGTTAACCCCTGGCCGATCCTTAATAAGAATGCTGCGCCATAGACGCACGGCAGCCCTCGTTCTTAATAAGAAAGCTTTAAGTATTGTTAAGAGCTTTGCATTTCGTATAGGTGATCCACGATGGAACGAAAAGCGCTGCTTCTGATCGCTATTCTCCTCATGCTACCAATGAGTATGATTCTGACGAACGGCTGTACCGACGAAGATTCCGACGAAGGCTCCGACAAGGTCGGCGTCATCGTCTCGATTCTCCCCCAAGTCGATATGGTCGAGGCGGTGGGCGGCGAATATGTGGATGTCACCGAAATGATCCCCAAAGGCGAAAGCCCGCACGCCTACGCACCGGTGACCTCGCAGATGAAAGCGGTCTCCAAAGCGAGCATCTATTTCACCGTGGGCTCCGGTGTGGAGTTCGAAGAGAACCACCTCGATGCGCTACGCGGGCAGAACGCCGACATGGAGATTGTCGCATGTTCCGACGGTATCGCGCTCAAAGCGATGGACGAGCATTATCACACCGGCGAGTACCAACATAACGAGACGACCAACGCTACCGAGAACGGCGACGACCACGAAGACCACGACCACGACCACGACCATGATCAAGAGGGCAACGATCCGCATATCTGGCTCTCGATATTGAATGCAAAGATAATGGTGGAGAACATCTGCGAGGGGCTCATCGCGGTAGATGGCGATCACGCCGACGCGTACCGCGCCAACCGCGATGACTATCTCGCGAAGCTGGATACGCTCTACAGCGATCTCGAAGGCGATCTCGCATCCTATCGCGACCACGCGTTCCTCACCCAGCATCCCTCTCTTGGCTATTTTGGCGACGATTTCGATCTCGTCCAGCTCGCTATCGAGGAGGAAGGAAAGCAACCCGGCCCCGCCGGTGTCACCGCCATCATCGAGCAGGCGAAGGAACACAACATCAAGGTCGTGTTCGTCTCGCCACAGTTCGACGACTCGGACGCCCAGACCATCGCCGACGAGATCGGTGGCGAGGTCATATCGGTCAACCCGCTCCCGGAGGACTATATCGCGAACATGCGCAATGTGGGCGAGCAGATGGTCAAGGGGTTCCAGGCAAGTGACGATGCACAATAGACGATAGCCAATAGCCACCTTCTTGGACCGGACGCATGGTGAGGCTCAAAAAAACGATAGAGAGAGCGATACCGTAGGAGAAACTGTGCTGGACCTTCCGTACCCCGAAAAGCGTACCACGCCAGCGAGGTCGAGAACCGCGACCGATGTCTGGAATGCGGGGCGAAACGCATGAATAGACATCTGCCCTAATTCGTCATTATGCGTGAGCGCGGTGAGCCCGGACCATTTGTGGATGAGAACCAAGGAAGCTTTTTTTGCCGCCGGCCTCCGTGTATCGTATCGTATCGTATCGTATCGTATCGTATCGTATCGTATCGTATCGTACCCAACGGTGTTCGCGCGGATGTTTGCAAAAATGAACGATCCCCGCTCGTCGCGTTCATCGAGGACGGAGTCTGGACGGACCGATCGGGCACGACGAAGGTCGGGCGGAACGATCCCTGCCACTGCGGCTCGGAAAAGAAGTTCAATAAATGCTGTGGCGGGTATGGTTGAACGAGTATCCAGTGCTCCCGTCCCATAAAAGATCGAGACGCGTGGCCTCGCCTCGGCCTACATCGGAACAAAGCGCCAAAGAACTTTTCCAGCCGAACGCATGAAATTATATAAAGAGCGCTGCGTTGCATAGAACTGACGTCCCGTTCCCCCGTTTCCCTGTTCCCCTGCCCCCCGTTCCCCCGTCGCGCCATACCTCGCTTCGCTCGGAGTCAGCGTCCGTCGACAA
>CAZSUE010000450.1:0-4734 GCA_964609045.1 uncultured archaeon
AGGTGGCATAACGATCGAAGAGCTGGACGAGCTTCGGGTCGTCGAAGAACGCGGCGTTCGCCTCGTGCATGGTGCGTTTCAGATCCAGCCGGCGCAAATTGAGGATCGAGCGTAACGCCTTCCAACTGACGAAGGTGGACCACTCGCTCAGTGAACGGAAGAGGAAGAGGTCGGCGGCATAGTCGTAGATGGTGCGGCAATACGCGAGATACGCGGCGAGGGTTGCGGCGGCGTCACCGCTTTTGGTCTCGATCTCGTTTGCGAACCGTTTCGTATCCGCATAGGCGGCGAGCGTTGTTCCATCGGGATAGAAATACTTGCAGATCGTCTCCAACGGCACGAGATCGAGATGGTCCTCGATATTCTCGCCCACCGCACCGAAAAGCTCCTCGAAGACGCCTGGCATGGTCATGAGCGAGGGGCCCATATCGAACCGGTACCCGCCCATTTCGAGGTTGTTCGCCTTTCCCCCGGCGTTCGCGTTCTGTTCGTAGATGTCGACATGGTAGCCGCGATGCGCCAGGCGTACCGCCGCGGCGAGCCCGCCGAGGCCGGCGCCGACGACGGCGATCGGTTTTCGATCGCAGGTTACGTCCGTGCGAGCGGGGTCTCTTCTTCTCATATTCAACGATCCCCATACCACCCCGGTATTATGTTCTATGTTATATGTTCTATCTATAATCTATGTTATATGTTCTATGTTCGCCGAACGCTCGTAGCATCGCAGCTTCACTTCTCTCGCCGCATGTCGGCCCACGAAGCCCCACCGCTTCAATCGAGCTCCCAGCGCTTTTTGAAGCTGAGGAAGACCATGAGGTAGAGCGTGAGTAATGAGAAGTTATAGAAGAAATCCTCGTATGGGATGGTGATGACGCGGCCGTCCCAAGCGGCGTTGGTGCCCCAGATCGCCGCGGGGCCGTAGCCGACGATGGGGATGGAGGTGAGGAAATAATTGGCGAACACGAAGAGCCCGAGCGTGATGGCGAGGAAGTACCAATAGATATTGGACCGAAAGAGCGATGGAAAGAAACGCACCGCGAGTATGATGGTGGCCGCAGCGACGACGAGATCGATGAAGGTATATTCCTGGTTGATGAAGATGAACGCCACCACACCCAGTGCGACGGCGACGCTGAGATAGGGCCATTTTGAATACGGTACCTCGCGTTCCTTCACATAAAAGAGGAGGCACTCATAGGTAAAGATACAAGCGTAAGGGACGGTGATGAAGAAGAGGATCTCCTCGATGGGAAGCCCGAGCAATCGAATACCGGTGATATAGTCCTCATTGAAGTGCCAGTGCCCGCGCGCCGTGGCGATGGCGTCCCAGACGATGAAGAAGAGGCCAGCGGTCAGGAGCGTGGGGAGGTACGCCTTCACCTTCTTATAGAAATGGACATTCTTATCGAACGAGAGGAGCACGGGAAAGAGCACGATGAGAATGTTTACCAAGAGATATTCGTACAGATCGATCCTCTCCAGTCGCTCCCGGCGAACCGCGGCGTTGGGGCTGTATCGTCGTGGAAGGCATAGTATCCACAACCGCGCAGTTTCGCATCAAGAGCATAATACCTATGTGCACATGGTAAAAGGGTGGTTCGGTTTTAATATTTTGTATCCCCGATCATCAGTGACAGCACCTGCGGCAACCCCTAGTAGCGATTGGCGAATGGGGAATGGCGAATGGGGAATGGCCCCACGCGCACCCAACACCCGATATGTCGTGTTCTGAAGGGCCTTAGTGACGAGATTTTATAACTTCAAAGAGCGATAGGGAGATCGTGCGGGCATGAAACGTAAGACGAGGATCATCACTACTGGCGGCGGGTACGAGGACGCTGACAACTTTGCGGGCATGAAACGTAAGACGAGGATCATCCTGGTCATCATCGTGGTGGCGGCGGTCGTGGCACCCATCGGGGCATACACCGTCCTCTTGGGCACCATCGAGGTGCCGGGGGTGGATGTGCAGAAGATCGAATTCAATTCGTACGACCGCGAAACCGGCACCATACGGTTCGATGTGCGGCTGAACATGATGAACGATAATTTCTTCGACGCCAAGCTCAACTGAACTTCCTCAACCTCGAGGTCTATTTCGACGGTGATTTTGCCGGCATCATCTTCCACGAGGTCGATCGCTGGATCGGCGCGCGGCGCAACGAATCGTTCGGCGTGGAGTTCATACTCTGTAACGCGCCGGCGCTCAATAGCGATATCATCACCGTTACCGTCGAAGGTGTGGCCAATGTCGATGTCTATCATATCAACGATTGCGTCCATGTGGAGGAGACCGAAGAGATCAATGTACGCAAGGAGTTCAACCAGGCACCGAACGCGGTGATCAGGGACAATGCCGGTTTTTTCACGCATACGCACCGCGAGATACGGTTCGACGCGTCGCGCTCCAGCGACCCTGACGGTTCCATCGAACACTACCAATGGGATTTTGGCGACGGCAGCCCCACCCAGTCCGGTGTGGTGGTCGGGCATACCTATGCCTCGGCGGGAGAGTATAGCGTGAAACTGACGGTCTGGGACAATTGGAATAGGACGGGGAAAGCGACGAGCTCGATCAGGATCGTTGGGTTGGTGTGATCGGGGAGGACGAAGGAGAGCGACACCGCGTCACGGCGGAAAGTGGCGGGCGCATGAGTTATCTATAATGAGATGCGTTACCCGAACGGAGCGATGAGCGATGAGCGATATCAGTGTGATCAAAGAGAACCTCCGCATCCTCGGTGAAACGCAGAACTTCGCCGTCCTCGCCACCACCCACGACGGTCAGCCGCACACGAGCATCGTCGCGTTCACGCTGAGCGAGGGTCTCCGCCGTATCCTTTTTGCCACGACACGCGCAACGCGAAAATTTCGGAACATCCGTGCGAACCCGTCGGTTGCCATGCTTTTCGACAACCGTACCAACGAGTCGAAGGACCTCCACACCGCCATCGCCGTCACCGCGTACGGCACCGCAATGGAGCTTCCAGAAGGGAGCACTGCGAGCGCCGAGGGTGAGGATCGGAGAACGCGGCATGGTGCAAAGCATCCCTATCTCGCCGAGTTCCTCCAATCGCCGTCGTCCGCATTGGTCGCAATCGAAGTGGAGCGCTATTCCATGGTCTCGCGGTTCCAGCATGTGATCGACTGGGAGATCGAGCGTTGACATTGACATTGACATTGTCATTGACCTTTGGGGAGGAACTCGTCCTCCCGCTTGCGGCAATACAGCCGCGCCATCGCCGCCTCGTCGGTGGGAAAGCGCTCAATCTCGCGCGCATGGCGCACGAGGGGCTGACGGTCCCCGACGCGCTCTGTATCACCACCGCCGCCTACGACGCATACCTCGACGAGACCGGTCTCCGCGAGCGGCTCGCGCTCGAACTTACGCGAAAACCGTTCGAGGATATGCGTTGGGAGGAGCTATGGGACGCATCGCTCCGGATACGCCATATGTTCGCCACCACGCCGCTTTCTCCAGCGTTGGAAGAAGAACTGAGACCATCATTGGAGCGACGGTTTGCAGAGACGCCGGTGGCGGTCCGCTCCTCGGCGCCCGACGAAGATACTGCCACGGCCTCGTTCGCCGGGCTGCACGAATCGTTCCTCAATATCTCCTCGACCAGCGCGCTCCTCGATCATATCCGGTTGGTCTGGGCATCGCTGTGGTCCGACGCGGCGCTCCTCTACCGTCAGGAACTCGAGCTGGATGTGCTCGCCAGCGCCATGGCGGTAATGGTCCAGGAGGTCGTCCTCGGCGAACGCTCCGGGATCGTCTTCGGCGTGAACCCCATGGATCCGACCCAGACAGTGATCGAGGCGGTCTATGGGCTCAACGAGGGTTTGGTGGACGGACGGGTCGAACCGGACCGGTATATCATGGACCGCGAACACGGCGAGCTCATCGCACATCATCCCGCGGCGCGAAAAACGGTTGTACGTGCAGGAGAGAACGGCACGCACCTCGTCGCGCTCGATCCCGCACTGCGTGAGCGCGCGCCGCTGGACGGGCGCGATCGTGCGCAAATCGTCACCCTCGCCATGCGTGCCCAGCGGCTGTTCGGCGCGCCACAGGATGTCGAATGGACGATACGGAACGAGACGCTCTATACTCTCCAATCCCGCCCGATCACGAGCGGAACTCGCGACGACGACGAGGAGACCACTACCCCGCGCAGCTGGTACCTCAGCCTCCGCCGATCGTACGACAACCTTATGGCGCTGGGTGAGAAGATCGAGGATGAGCTGCTCCCGGCCATGGCGCAAGCGGCGGATGCGCTGGCCGCTCGTGCACCATCCGACCTCGACGACCGTGGATTGGCCGACGCGCTCGAGCATCGTGCGGAGGTATACGCGCACTGGAAGGCGGTCTATTGGGACGAGTTCATCCCGTTCGCGCACGGGATGCGGCTCTTTGGGCAACTCTACAACGACACCGTCCGCCCGGACGACCCCTACGAGTTCGTCGAACTATTACAAGGCCACGAGCTCTTGTCGGTGGAGCGCAACCGCATGCTCGGCAGGCTGGCGGCGGCGGTCCGCGCCGACGACGAACTCGCCGCGGCGATCGCCGAGGAGCGCTATGACGACCTCGGCGCGGGGTTTTGTGAAGATGTGGAGCGATTCCTCGCGCGATTCGGCGATACGGGCTGCGGGAGCGCGGTCTGTTTCAGCGGCCGCGAGGCGGTCTACGGGCTCATCGCCGAGCTGGCGGGGCGAACGGAGGGGTTGACC
>CAZSUE010000451.1:0-4728 GCA_964609045.1 uncultured archaeon
AACCGCGGCGTGCGGGGCTGTGGGTTGCGATAACCATTCCATCTCAACGCCGGTGAGATCGGAAGATATTACGAAAGTCTCAGTGGCATCCCGCGACGAGGATCCACTCTTCGGGCGCAAAATTTTCTATCCATCTCAAAACCGACCATGAACATTTTTATAGTGTATGATCCATCCTCGTTAATGACGACGAAGAATATTGATCTCCGCTCACAATAGTTCACTATCGCTTCACTCAGGGCCAAAGTGCGACCTTTTTCATCCGCGCGGATGGGTCGCGGCGTACTCTGCGGCGATCAGCATATGAACGATTTCACGGCACCGCCGTCCCGGGGTCCGACATCGACCGCGGCACGGTAGTATCGGCGATATGCATATGCCATCGTGACCAGACGCCGCGTACGAACGGTGTGGTAGTATCATCGATTGTGGGCAGCAGGAGTATGCAGCATGTCCCGGGTTCTTGTGGTGGACGACGAACGCCAGATCCGATTCCTTCTTCGCACCTTCCTCGAGGAAATGGGCTATACCGTTCTTTGTGCGGCGGACGGTGCGTCGGCCATAGAGGTGTTCGAATCCGATCCGGTGGATGTGGTACTGACCGACCTCCTCATGCCGGAGATCGATGGTATGGAGCTTCTGGCACTCCTCCATCAGCGTGCACCGGAGCTGCCCGTCGTGGTCATTACCGGCATGCCGAGCATCGAGACCGCGGTCCAGTCCGTGCGCGAGGGCGCGTTCGATTACCTCTCCAAACCGATCACGAAGGAACAGCTGCAGCGTGTGGTCGCCAACGCGGTTGAGGTCAAACGGCTCAAGGACGAGAAGAAGGCACTCGAAACGGAGAACCGCGCGTATCGCGAAAAGCTCGAAGAGACGGTGGCGAAGAAAACGAACGCGCTCCGCGAACGCGAGCGCTGGTTCCGGTCACTGGTGGAGGCGACGAGCGATTGGATCTGGGCCATGGAGAACGACTGGGTCTTTTCCTATACTAGTCCGAAGGTCTCTGATGTGCTCGGTGTCGACCCCGACGATGTGATCGGCGCGGCGCTCTTCTCCCATATCCACGACGAGGATCGCAACCGTGTGCGCGACGCACTGGCCGTTGCGAAGCGCGATCGGGCGCCATTTTCCAATCTCCAATATACGGCGGTGCATCGTCAGGGGCATTATGTCGTGCTGGAGTCGGCCGGTGTGCCGTATTTCGACGACGACGGCGCGTGCATCGGCTATCGTGGCATCACGCGCGATATCACGCAACGGCGTCGCACCGAGGACGCGCTCCGGGTCATCATCGAGAGTACGGCGTCGGTCTTCGGCGACGATTTCTTCCGCGCGCTGGTACGCAATCTCGCCAGTGCGCTGCATGTGGATGGCGCGCTGATCGCCATCTTCGTTCAGGGGGAGAACGGGGTGGACGCGGAGCCCGTGGCGGTCTGGACCGGCGATGGGTTCGAGGAGGGTGAGCGCTATCCCACGCAGGGGACACCGGCCGCCGGCATTCTCGAGGGAGGAACGCTGGTCTGCCCTCAGCGTGTCACCGAAGTGTATCCCCTCACGGCGCATTTGCGCGCGTTCGGCGCCGAAAGCTATATCGGTGCGCCGTTGACCGATACTCGCGGGACGATCACCGGGCACCTCGCCATCTTCGATACGAAGCCGCTCGCCGATAAGCGTGTGAAACGATCGCTGGTGCAGCTGTTTGCCGCCCGTGCCAGCGGCGTGCTCGAGCGGCAACGGGCGGAGGAACGGATCCTCCGCTCGCTCGAGGAGAAGGAGGTCCTCCTCAAAGAGATCCATCACCGGGTCAAGAATAACTTGCAGATCATCTCCAGCCTCCTCAATCTCGAAATGGGCCAGATCGACGACGAGCGGACACGCGGATTCTTCTACGACGCGCAGAACAGGATCCGGGCCATGGCGCTGATCCACGAGAAGCTCTACCAGTCATCGGACCTCTCCAATGTCGATCTGAAGGCGTATGTGGAGGGACTCGTCACCTTCCTCTATCAGTCCCACGCCATCGAGCGCTCGCTCGTGGATATCTGCATCGATGTGGACGATATCTCGCTCTCCATCGATCTTGCGATACCGTGCGGGTTGATCATCAACGAGCTGATCTCCAACGCGCTCCAGCACGCGTTCCCCGGCGACGCCAATGGGCGGATCGTGATCTCGATGCACAAGGCCTCAGACAACGGGCAGCGGTACCTTCTCTGTATCGAGGACGACGGCGTCGGGTTCCCTGAAGATATCGATTTTCGGAACAGCGAATCACTCGGGCTCCAACTCGTCGCCACCCTGGGCGAGCAGCTCAATGCGGAGATCGCCCTCGAGCGCACCGAGGGGACACGGTTCGAGATCCTCTATCCCGCGTCGCAGTTCGAGGACGAGCGTTAGGGACAGAAAAACGCGTCTATGGCGTTTGGGCCATCCCCGCCGGCCACTTTCCTCGACCCATCTGGATGAGGGGTTGTACCATACGAAAGAGATCTACGAGTGTTTTCTCGCGCACCCGATATTGCGCTGGCTATCGTTGACCACGCGTCTCGGCTACCTTTCGGACCATAGATGCTTTTTAGTTTCCATCCACTATTGGTGTATATAGCCTCCGCACCATAGAAATATGGCGGATGGCGTCAACCCTCGTAGGTACGAACGGGGGGAGCTCTTTCGGAGGCGTGTTCGGAGTGTGTTGAAGATGGATAATAAGTACATACTCTCAGGGGTGCCGAGAGGAAGAAGGACGGATAATGAGGGGGCATACAACGGCTTATTAGCCAGCCATGTGTTCTATCGTGTGTTATCGCCCCATGGAAAAGGTATGATGCTCCAATGTAGAAAAATAGGCGTATGGACAGCGGGCTGGGCTGGTTTGGCTGGTTTGGCTGGTTTGGCTGGTTTGGCTGGGCTGCGCATCTTTGATACAATAGCATAAGTAGGATGAAAACCTGTACGCTTTTTTCTCGATATCGGGTGGATAGCTATGCCTCGAAAAAGAAGTAAGCCGAATCGATCGAAGAGAAAAGAGCGCTCAGAGAATGGAGCCGGCAGCGAGGATGAAGAACGGGACGAGGCGGTGCCGTTGATGGAGCGCCCGGAATGGGAAGCGGCGGAGTTTTGCTATCTCCAACTGATCAGCGGTGCAATGATACCACTTTCCGGGTTCGAACCGACGCCGAAAGAGAAGCTGAAAACGCTCAACGAGATCGTCGACTCGTTCGCAGCATATTATCCCGCCCATCTTGCGCTCGGGAACACCCACATGGCTGTGGGGCAGATCGAAGATGCCGCCGCGTCCTATATGCGCGGGTTGGAGGTACTGGCCGAGCATTTCCCGTACGATGACTACTACGACACCGCCGTGGAGGTCGCGGAGATGCTCGAACAGCGGTTCCAGTTCGATCTCGCCATCGCGATCTACCAGCGACTCCTCGACCACGACAAGACTCCGGACAAGGACCGCTCGCGGGTACACGATTCCCTCGGCCATTGTTATGCACTGGGGGGAGATCACACCGCTGCGGTCGCCGCGTTGGAACACGCCATCGAACTGGACGAGAAGAACGGGAAACGGTGGTCGAACCTCGGGTGGGTCTATCTCCTCCGCGGCGACCTCGCTGCGGCGAAAGGTGCCATCGAACGCGCGCTGGAGCTGGACCCGGAGGACGGGTACGCCAAAGGGAACTGGGAGATCTACACCTATCTCGCGCAAAATGAGAAGGCGCAGAACTATGAGGACTACCTCCTCAAACCGCTGGAAACGAGCGAACTGGCCGCGGCGTTGGAAGATGAGGAATATAATCGGTATCATACCATGGTCGTGCAGTACAATCGGGACCTTCTCGAGGGGTTTTCCCTTCATCTCACTATGGAGCGAGAAGGGAGCGCCACGGAACGGTACGATCGGTATTTCGCGTTGCAATATCTCTTCCGAGATATCGAGAAAGGTTACGAGGAAGATTATTTTCAATACGACGATATCGAGCTGGTGACACGCAACTTCAGGCGTATCTTCGTCCGATTGATCGCAGGGACCAGTGATATCGACGACGAGGTCTTCGATCAGGCGCTGGAGGGGCTGCTGGAGTTCTACCGCTATCTCGCCGCGCACGATGTGGTGCCACGGGAGGAGCTCGAGGAACTGGAGGCGGAGGCAGCGGTAGAGACGCAGACCGAGATGCTTCGTAGAATGATGCATAATTATAATAAGCGGGTACGGGCAGACCCGCATTGCACGGCAGAGCGGCGGGCGGAGGTTCGTGATGCGCTCTTCGGCGACGATATCTATCATCCGATCTTTTGATCTTAATGATAGATCGGCGTCCCAGATCTCGGTCTCGTGGCCCTCGTGTATCCGGTGGCGGCGTGCGGGATCGACAGGAGCCTATATTTTTTATTGACGATGATAGGTTATAGTCGATGGTGATCGGGATATGAGTAAGAGACGAAGACGGACAGATCTGAAAAAGAAGAGGAAAGGGCGAAAACGAGGGGCGGAGGCCGAGGATATCAATACGGCGGTGGGGGTGGCCCATTACCGGAAAGAGGATTACGGGCGGCTCCGTCGGATGGCCGACGATGGCGATGAGCTGTGCGAGAGCTGGGAGGAGTGGCATGCTTCGATCCGGACGCTGGAAGCGCAGCTGATAGAGAATCATATCTACTTCCAGCGGGTCCTGATCGACCTCGACGACCTCCAGCGGCATTGCCGGGAGCAAGGGTTGC
>CAZSUE010000452.1:0-4716 GCA_964609045.1 uncultured archaeon
GATGTGGTGCTAGAGGTAGATGTGGAAGTCGAAGTCGAAGTCGAAGTCGAGGTGAAGAGCGACGAGAATCGATCGGAAAAGGTGGGGCGGTCAGCTTCGCTATCAGTATCAGTACCAGTACCAGTACCAGTACCAGTATCAGTACGCGTCCGGGTATCCACTCTCTTGCGGCCGCCGGAGAGCCGGCCTTTGGAGTCGATGAGCGAAAAACGATCCTTTGCATCCAGTGTTCGCCGTTTGGGAACCGGTCGTGTCGCTTTTTGTCGCTTCCCATCGCTCGTCTCCCGCGCACCTCGGCCGCGTCGGACATGGGAGGGGCGATCGGCATGTTTTTCGAGGGTGGAGAGGAGCCGGTCCTTATCTGTGACTAGCCCGCCCGAGCGTTGCCGCGGTGCCCGTTCTCGTTCGGTACGGGCCCGTTTGGTCGATATGAAATGACTGCGATCGCGATCCGCACCGAGGAGACGCTCGCGTGAGCGTAACGAACGCGGCGAAGCGTCGTCGCGGATGGAGCGACCTGTGTCCCTCTTGGTTGGCGTTTCCACACGCCCACGGGGCCGTACCCGCTTCGGTTGCGGTCTTTTTCTCACCTTTCGTCGCGCGTCGGCCGATCCGTTCTCGCCCTCCTCACGCTCCTGTTGCAAGATCTTGGAGATGCGGTTCTTGAGGTCGGTTGATATCCCGCGCGACGGGGTCGTTTCTTCGTCTGACATTTCGATCCAAAACCGTGGATAGTGCTCCCGAGCGTGTTCGTTCATCCGCATTGCAATGGAGGAGTATCGAAGCGATCTCCTTCCGGTTCCATCAACAATGGCCCTTGATCGTGATATTCTGTACAGTCGGTAGTGTTGGATAATTGTCGATTATATAAACAGGTTCGGTCTGTAACGCGTTCGAGTCCATAACGATTACCTATGATCCTATGACAACTATGAATGAACGGAACGCTCGTGGGCCAATTATCTCGGCGCGGTCGAACCCATCCGCTGCCGATCGCTGACCATGATCGATCACCGCATATTACTGATGAAAAGAGAGCGATTCAGTATAAAATTGTGTTCACCATGCCGAGATGTTTGGCACTATATTACGCGACGCGCCGGCGCAACGGTTTCTCCCCAAAATGCATGAGATCGGCCTCTCCGATCGCGCCAATACCATGGGACAACACGATGAAGAACGATAAGGGGGTGGGGCGGCCCCAATCCCCAACCTCTATTCCCTAACCCTTTCTTCCATCCTAATTCACGGCGCGCCGAGAACGATGGTCGCGAACCGTCGATCGGTCCGGATCGGATCGAACGCCGGCTCCGCCATGGCTCGCTGCTTCCATACCTGCTCCAAAGCGCATGCACGCGAGAGCGCATCGAGCGCCGACCCTACCGCACCGCGCCTTGTCTCCACTGTCGCGAGGAGATACCACCCTTCGCCATAGCGCGGTCGGAGCTCGAGCGCACGCTCCAATGCGTCCTTCGCCCCGTCGTAGCGTTCCAGCGCCGCCTTCGTCTCACCGAGATTGAACCATGGCTCCCAACGCTCGTCGTCCAGCGCGAGCGCGCGTTCGTAGCATTCCACCGCACGCTCGATCTCGCCGAGTTCCTGATGGGCCACACCGCAGTTGATCCAGGGCTCCGCTGCGTCATCGTGCTGCTGCAATGCGCGCTCGAAATGCTCCAGCGCCCTGCGGTACTGCTGCTGGCGAAAGAATGCGGTACCGAGATGATAGATGAGCGCCCCATTCTCGGGCGCGTACTCCAGCGCACTTGCGAAACAGCGCGCCGCGGCCTCGTATTCCCCCTGGTTCATTAAGAGCTCACCGCGGGTGATAGCGCCCTGCACATAGCTCGGGTCGATATCGGTTGCGCGTTCGAGTTCGTCCATCGCCGCATCCAAATCGCCCGCCGCGGCGGCGCGCTCACCGAGTTCGTGATGGAGTGTCGCCAGCTGATAGGTGGCGAGTTCGACGAGCTCGTCCAGACCCGCCTCGGCGGCGAGGCGGCGGTTACGCGCGTACGCCTCCTCGGCCGCCTCGAAACGGTTGCGCTCCTGGAGGAGAACGGCGAGCTGGTGGCGGGTATCCAGTGTATCGCTTAGCGGGGCGTGGTCACGCTTCAACCGGAGACTTTTACGATAATATTTCTCCGCTTTCGAATAATCGCCTTGTTCGTGCGCCACGAGCCCGAGCTGATGGTACGCCGCGGCGCGCGGGACCGGGCGCGAAAGGCGTTCTTCGCGCCGCAGCGCCTTCCGATAGTACGCCTCCGCTTGCTCGAGGTCGTCACATTGGTGCGCAAGAAGTCCGAGGGAATGATAGCAGCGCGCTTCGCCGGCAATATCCTTCGCACGGCGATAGAGCTTCGCCGCCGCGGTAAACGCGTCCATCGCCTCATCGTACGCACCCTCACCACGGTGGGCCCCACCCCGCGCTTCGTACTGCTCGGCCGCGGTGCGCTGTTGCTGCCGTTGCCGCCCCTCTCTGACCGCGCTCTCCTCCTCGGCGTTCTCGATCTCGTTCTCGGCATCACGCTCTGTCTCGGCGTTCCTATCCATAACATCGCCTCAAAGTCGATGAATCCACATAGGGCGCTCCTATATATTATCTGACCGCCGTGACGCTCGGCCGCCGCGCACTACTGCTTTGCGTTCGCGCCCATGTTTTCCGACCCGTTCTGGTTGACATCGCCCCACCAGAGCGTGCGCTGCGGGAACGGGATGGTGATATCAGCCTCGCAAAATGCGTCCATGATCCCCTCGCGGATATCGCTGCCGATCTGGAACTGGTCTTCGACATCGGTGATCCAGACCCAGAGCCTGAACTTAATGCCGGATGCCGCGAACTCGAGGAGCATCGCCTTCGGTGCAAGATCGCCGGTGGTAACGACCTGGTCGTGGTCTTCTGCACGATCAATGAGGATACTTTTCACCACCTTGACATCGCTACCATAGGCGACCTCGACATCGATATTGAGCCGCATTTGGGTATCGGGCCGCGAGAGGTTGACGATCTCCGAATCCGCGATATTCTTGTTCGGCAGCACGATGAGCTGGTGGTGGATGACATCGTAGAGCCGTGTGGCGCGCATACCGATATTGACCACGCGGCAGATCGCACCGGAGGGCAACTTGATCATATCGCCCACGATGAACGGCTTATCCACGGTGATATTGATCCCCGAGGCAAAGTTCGAGAGGCTATCTTGCATCGACACGGCGATGAACACGCCGATGAGCCCGGCGCCGGCGATGAACATGGTCAGGTCGACACCAAGATAGGTCAGCGTATAGAGCCCGCCGGCGAGGATGATGACCACGGACCCGATCTTCTCGATCAACGGAAACAGCGCGCTTTCCTGCTCGCTTCCACGCAATTTCTTGGAATAGATCCTCCCGTAGTAGACGAGGAGATCCTTTAGTATCCGGTACGCGACCCAGGTGATGATGAGGATGAGCACGAGCCGGTAGATGAGGTACATCGTGCCGAGGAACGCCGGCGGGATCACGCCCAGCGGGTTCTTCTCGGTGCGTTTCAATGTTTCCAGCGAGTTGATGATACCAAAGAGGATGATGAGGATGAGGAGGGGGCCGCGGACGATGCCGAGAATGATATCGTCGATCTCGGTCTTGGTGCGCTTGGTGAAGCGCTTGGTGACCGGTGAGAGGAGGAAGATCACCATGACACCGATGGCGATCCAATAGGTGAGCTGGATGACAAATACGCCCAAAGGGTTGTCCAGTGGTGCGGGGAGCACGATGTCGAACGAGAATATGGAGACGGCGGGGGTATATTCCGCATGTTTGGACTCGTTGGCCGTGGTGAAGGACCAAGTGCACTCGTTGGGTATCCCGAGGTTCTTCCCGTCGAGACGGTTCCCGTCGCGATCGCAGATCTCCTGTGTGAGGATGACCTGGATCTGTGTGTCGTACGGATAGTGCGCCGTGTGATTCTCCGCCACGACGCGGTTGGTACCGTTGAGACTGTAGGTCATGATATTGGAGGCGTTCTCGTACTCGATGGCGCCTTCGAACCGCTGGCCCGTCTCGGGGCTCCACACGAGGATCGTATCGGGCACCGCCAGCGTGGAGGTATCGATCTCCTTACTGAAGGTTACCTTAATGGTGACTGAAGGATCGACCTCGGTGGCACCGTCCGCGGGGAAGGTGGAGACGACCGTGGGCGAGGTCGGCGCTGCGCTGGTGTTCCCGTTGGCGGCGCTGACGGGAGGAGAAGGGATGATGAGGATGAGGATGAGGGTGAGAAAGAGCGTGAGGGTGACGATGAAACAGACGAGCACGGTGCTGGCGGTTAGGAGACGCGGCTGGCTTGCGTTGCGTTCTGCATCTACATCTACATCGGGAAGTGCGCTCGCCGACATTATGATCTCCATCTGGGACTGCCGAAGCTGTATGGCTAAACGGTGAGAACCAGCCGAAAAGGGGCGGATTCCATTTTTGTGGGTTACGGATGACAAGTTGGATTAAAGCCACTATCGATTAACGAAAAGTATATACTTTAAAAATGAGTTTCACCTCGACCTATTCAAACAAATACAAAGGTGAAACTCATGGCAGTAGATACACATTCCCAGTTAAAAAACATTGTGGATGAGTGGTTTGAACAAAATAGTGATAAGCTCCAAAAGGGTTTTGGTGTCGATAACCCACAGCAACTGTTCAAATATGAGCATACAATCCTTGCCCTCATCCTTCAACTGGGCA
>CAZSUE010000453.1:0-4711 GCA_964609045.1 uncultured archaeon
CGGTCGAGCCGAGTGAAGCAGTAGAAGAAGCGATCGTATCGATAGGATAGGAGGTTGAACCGATGGGATTCTTGGATAAAGCAAAAGGACTGGGCAAGAAGACGAAAGATGCTGGAAAGAAGGTTGGCAAGAAAGGGGTCAAGGCCGGAAAGAAGGTCGGCAAGAAAGGTGTGAAAGCGGGGAAGAAAGGTGCGAAGCGGTCGAAAGAGAAGCTGCGCAAGAAGACATGCGGTGAGTGTACTCATTATACGCCCATCGATGACGAAAAAGGCGATTGCCCTATTGCGGGCGAGCGTCTCGCGAGCGCCGACGCGGCGAGCTGCCCGCAGAACGCGTTCGAGGGGCGCGAAGATGTCGCGGCGTGAGCGTCGGTCACTCTTACTCAGGCTGGCCGCAGATACTAGCTAATAGTTTTTCCGGGTAAGATCTAAATAGTAGATATATGAGGGGGGCCAAGTCTCGTCATGGTATGTGTGCTCCTTTGGTATTTCGGGCGCGCCGCTCCCTCATCTCGCAATGCGCTGCAATACCCTGCAATGCACTGTAGGCGCCACGATACGCGATGCAGTGCGACGCAGTGCAATGCAGCGTGGGAATGCGAATTTGCGCTCGGGCTCGAAGGCGATGATCGGTGGCGCCGGATCAGGGCGGGTGCGTATTGGTGATGATCCCGGGTCTGGTCTCGTTGGGGATCGGGATCGCGTTCTAAGCGACGGATACCCCCCTCTCTCCAGATGGGTCACCGCGTTCCTGGACCGCTGTGTTCGATGCCCGCACGGAATGGACCTCATCGTCGACGGCGTATGGAGGTCGCGATGACGATGACGATGACGGCGACACCACTCGCAACGGCCCCGGCGATGATGAGAAACCGGTAGCGTTGGACAATAGTGGCTTCATTTTCCTCTTGACGGTCGAGGGCCGGTTCTTTCCCCGCATCGTCGTCGTTCGTGCCGTTGGCAGGCTCGGGCTGATAGCGACTATACTGGAGCTGCTGGGCGCCGGTGGCGCCGCTGCCCCAGACGAGATAGCGCGCCGTGGGACGGTTCGTGGTCTCGAACCCGGAACTGTCGCCGACGAGCGCGAGCCCGGCGATCGATGCGGTGAGCGTGGTTGCGATGGTGGTATTTTCCCATACCACCCCGTCGTTCGATCGTGATAGGTAGACCGTTCCGGGACTGTCCTCGGCGGTCGGTGTCGGGTACTGGCCCCAGGCGAGCCAATAGTTCCCCTCTCGGTCCCGATCGAGGGTCGACGCTGCTAGTGGTCCGTGGTCACCGCTCGTGGGTTGGATACTGATCGGCTCCGACCACTGGCCGCCGTTCTGCGAGGAATGGACGAGTTGCAGCTCCTCGTCCCCGTGGTTGTTCGCGTCGGTTTCCGCGTCGGTGTTTCCGGCGATATAGACCACTGAATATCGACCCTCGTCGTCACAGACGATGGTGGGCTCACGCGCGGATATTTGCGGGGTCAGACACACTGGCTTGGACCATTTCAAATCCTTCGCGCTCTTGGGGTCGGGTGGGCGCTGTGCCTCCATCGCCCACAGTGTCGATCGCGCGTCGCGCCCGCCATCCGTCTCGTTATCTGTGGCTGTGGCTGTGGCTGTCGTTGTGGGTACGGCACGCTCCGATGCCCATACGACGATATAGCGATCCTGTTGTGGATCGTAGCAGATACTGGGCGCGCGGTCCGCGGCCGGGTCGTCGGTGAGCTGTTGTGGTTGTGACCACCTCTCGGGCCGGGTCACATCGTCGCTCCAAACTGTCCATAACTCGAGGTTGCCGGTGCGATAGGAGACCCAGACGACGGCGCCGCCGCGGGTGCGGTCCAGTGCGATGGAGGGTGTGCGATCGTCGGATATCTCGTCGGTCAGCTGGTGCTGGTATATGTGGCTGGCGGAGCTCTCCCACGGCGCATCGGCTGGCGATGTCTCGGCGAAGAGGACCCAGCACTCGGCGGTATCGAACCGGTCGATGGCGCCGTCGGCGTTGGTATCGGTGGTACGCTCCCATACGAGCGTGTAGCCCGCGTCATTGACGGCGAGCGCGGGCTCCGCGTCGTTGCATTGGGGTGTTTCCGTGCAGCTCAATAGCGGCGCCGGCGCGCTCCATCCCGTCTTTTGCGCCGGTGCGCGCACTGCGGTGCCAGTGGCGGCGATCGAGCGGGTGTGGGGGTGGATGTTGGGGAGGGGGAGCGCCAGAGAGAAGAGGATGGCCATGGACATAGCCGTGGCGGTGAGCATTTTCAGACGTGTACTGGGTTGGAGCGACGGCCGTGGCGGGAGCGCGCTCGCGCCGACTTCTCGTTCGGTCATGGATGGTTCGCCATTGTTCGTTCGATCATTGAGAAATGCGGTGTGGCTCATCGATCAAAGGTCAGTCACACTTTCTCGTGTATTCAATGCGAGATAATGGTAGGAGCGATGCTTTGTTCTCGATCGGCTGCGGTGTACTCATGGGTTTGGAATTCCTCTCGACGGATCGAGACCGTGGTCCAAACAGTTCCAAATCTCATGAGACCATGTCATGAGGCTATGAGGGGAGAGTACGGGAGAATGGCTCCATGCTCGGTTGTCTGGCCCGGCCGATGGTTGTATTTTGATGGCATTAGAGCGTGAACGGTTGCTCTTCGTCGCCGTCCTCGAGTTCGGGGTGCATATTGTAGCGTTCTGCGTTGGCTTGGGGCGACGCATTGGAGAAACACTGTTCGATAGTGGTGTAGCCCTGCTGTTGAAGGCCCCATTCGAGGAACCAGTAGGTCCAGAGCCCTGCACTGTATGAGGGCTCGTCGTAGCTCCACTCGTTCCAACCGCAGGCTTGGACGACGATGCGTCCCTCGCCGGCGACTTCGTCCACGCCGCCGCTGCGACAGCAATCGAAGAAGATGAAGAACTCGCTGGACTCGACCCCGGCGAGCGCGTCTGCCAGTTGGTAATCGAGGATACATCCGCTGCCGTACCCGTCGGCGTCGTATGCGAAGAGGAGCGTCCCGTCGCCGTCGTAGCCACCTTCATAGAAATGGCCGCCGTGGCCGGAGAAGATGAACGCGACCTGATCGCCGGCGGATTCCACACTTTTGAGCCATTCGATCTCGTCGTAGATGGCGTTCTCGCTCGCTTCGTGGTCGTAGAGCGTGTGGACGGTATAGCCGAGCCCGTCGAGGTAGCTCGTCCACTCCGCCGCATCGTCGTCGGCGTACTGGAGGTCGCCGATGGAGTAGTAGTCCGAGATGCCGACGACCAACGCATATTTCTCTTGCACATCCGGGGCGGAGTGGTCCACCGTCACTGTGACCGTCTCCGTTTGGGCACTATTGCCGGCGGTATCTTCCGCCCGTGCAACGAGCTGGTGCGTGGAACCGTCGGCCAGTTGCGAGGTCTCCCATGTGAAGCGATAGGGCGCCTCGTGGTCCTGTTGCCATGCGCCGTTATCGATGGATAGGGCGACCGCGGCGACCCCGCTGGCATCGGTGGCGGTGATGCGAATGTCGACCGTACCGCTCACCGTGCTGCCGGTGGCGGGTGAGGTGATGGTGACGGTGGGTGCGTCATTATCGGATCCCACCGTTGCGGTGAGCGTATAATCGCCGCTGTGGTCGTAGCGGTGGACCATGATATAATAGTCACCGCTGGGCGACTCGAGCGTGCACTGTTCGTCGGCGCCGCTCGTATACCCGCGCGCGTCGTACTGTGCGGTGGTAGGCTGCGCACCGTGTCGGAGATAGAGATCGAAATCCGCGTCGGCGGGCCCGGTGAGGGTAGCGATGAGCTGCACGCCGCTCGTGACGGTGACGAAATAATGGTCCTCCTCATGCGCCGCGCTGAGATGTCCGGTGGCGGCTTCGCCGAGCGTCAGCGTCGCTGGTCCGTCCGGTTCTGGTTCTGGTTCAGGTTCTGGTTCTGGTTCTGGTTCAGGTTCAGGTTCTGGTTCAGGTTCGGGGTTCGGGACGGTCACTGCGGCGGTGACGGTGAACGCGCCGTCGCCGCTGTAGCGGTCGACCATGATATAGTAGGTACCCGTTACGGGATCGGTCACCGTGCAGGTCTCGTCGGCGCTGCTGGTGTAGCCACGCACATCGTAGGTCGTGGTGGTCGGGGCGGCACCGGCTTGGAGGTAGAGGTCGAAGTCTGCAGTGGCGGGTCCATCGAGCGCGACGAGGAGTTCGGTGGCGTCGGCGGGGATCGTAATCGTAAAATGCACCTGGGTCGTGGTGGCGGTGATCGTCCCCGATGCCGGCTCGCCGGGGTGAAGTTCGGTGGGTGTATCGGGCGCTGGCTCCGGCTCTGGCTCCGGTTCGGGTTCCGGTTCGGGTTCGGCGTACTGCATGGTGGCGGTGAGCGTGTACGCGCCGTCGCCGCTGTAGCGTTCGACCATGATATAATAGACGCCCGGTGCCGGTCCCGTCACCGTGCAGCGTTCGTCCGCCGAGTCGGTATACCCGCGTTCATCGTAGACGCTGGTGGTGGGTGCCGACCCGTATCGGAGATAGAGATCGAGATCTGCATCGGCCGGCCCGTCGAGGAGGACTAGGAGTTGCTCTCCGTTATCGTCCACCGTGATGGTGTAATACGCTTGTGTCGTCACGGATGTGATGGTGCCGTCCATGGGCACACCAGAGCTGAGCGCGGTAGGCGTATCGTCCTCGGCTGGGTCGTCGGGCGGGGTCGGGTCCGGGTCGGTATCGGCGTCGCGCACTAGAAGTGAGAAGT
>CAZSUE010000454.1:0-4699 GCA_964609045.1 uncultured archaeon
CCGTCGCCGTAGAACGGGTACACATGCGTATCGGTATCTTGACAGATGGCGATGGCCTCGTCCACCGCCTGAAGGTCATGGTTGGTCTGCGGCTCGCCGTCGTACGCGTTCTCGTCCGAGACCGGGATCACGATGCGCGTGGTGTTCTCGCGCCAGCTATGGCGCTGCGGTGTGGGCGCATCCTCGCCCATGGCCGCCCAGGTGATCGCCGGGCCCCAGTCCTCGCTGAACGCCTCCTTTCCAGCACCGTTATAGACCACCCACTGGAGGCAGGTGGTGCCGGGCTCCCAGGTCGCGTTCATGGTATAGATCGTATATTCCATATCCACGCCGTTGTTCGCGATGGTCTCGGTGATCTCGGTAAGGAGGTCGTAGAGTATCCCCAGCTCGTACATCATGCTCCCCGAGGTATCGACGAGGAACACGATGTCGATGCGTTTCGCGTCGTGCCAGCCGATGTGGGTACGCCCCTCCTCGTCACAATCGACCACTGGGTTCACCTCGTCGATGAATTCCGGTCGCGAGACGCCGGGCGTGAGCAGCGAATCGTCGATGAGCGTGCTCCCCCACTCGTCGAGGAGCGAAAAATAGATCTCCCAGTGCTCTTCGCGGTCGTCCTGCCAGACGATATGACAGCGGTCGTAGGTATCGATGGAGAGCGACGGGTTCTTCGCGATATTGGCGCCATCGGTCAGCGAGAGCGGCGCCACGAGCACGCTGGCGTTCGGGGACAGTTTCGTGAATTTCAAGGCGGAGCGCTCCTCGTCCACCACCTCCTCCCACACGACTGCAATGGTATTGTCGGAAAAGGCGCCGATGGCGGGCGTGTGCGAGTCCGCGGTGGTCTGGAAGAGCGGCTTGGGGTCGATGAGCGTCTCCTCGCCGCGGTATTTCTCATAATAGATGTTCCAGACGCCGTCGCGCGTATCCTCCCAGACGAGGTGGACATTGTCGTCGGCGTCCACCGCGATCGCCGGTGCGTGCGAATCGGCGGGGTCGAAGGTGAGCCGACGCTCCTCGAGCCATTTCGGCTCCTCCGGCGTACTGGCCACGGCACCACCGCTGCTGCAATGGACGAGAAGCACCAGTGCACCCAGCGCAAGAATGACGATGATGGAGAGCATGACCAGATCCAGATGTCGGCGGGGTATACACACATGCCGGCCCACGGGCGCAGGCGCGCAACCGCACCCTTCCGTGTCCTGAGGGTGGCGCTGCGGCCGCGGTGTGCGCACAGTACGATGGTGATGGCGATGGTGATGGTGATGGTGATGATGACGATCATTGAGACGAGAAATAAATCGGTCGGTGCTCCTAGCAGCCAGGGGTATACCTCGCATATCGTTCGATAGACATTCGGGGGTCGGGTCCGAAAGACCGGTGCCCGGCGGTGTGAGACGACCGCGGCCAGAACGGTTTCCTACCCGCTACGGGCTTATAACTTCCCTCGCGATACTTAAACGTATGGCGTTCGATTTGATATGAAGAAGGGACTGGGGATTCGAAAATAGGGGCTTGGGTCACCCGCCCCGCCGCAGTGCGCGGTGCGTGTGCAGCGCGGTCAAGGGTGCGTTGCATTCAGACCTGGGTATCCGGCTGTTACATAAAGACGAGATTATGTACCAAGCCGATAGGTGCGGCGATTGCAACGCTGGCGGGAACCCCAGCGGAGGGTATCCGGCTGGTGCATAAAGACCCGATTATGGAAGAGGCCGATAACTGGCCCAGTGCAGTACTGGGCGCGGATAGGGGCTGGGGTATCCGGCTGTTACATAAAGACGAACTTATGTAATAAACCGACAGGGGGTGGATGGGTGCGAGAAACGCTCTGAGTAACAATCTTTTGATCCGTCCGCACCGTATCGTCCGGACCTGGACCCATGCGAGAGAGCCGCCTCCGCGAGCAAACCGAGTATGAGCGCCTCATGCACTAAAAGAAGCCGAAGTTGGCAGAACAATATCGTGCGCGAACCCGATCTCGGTAGCGCTCACGCTCATACATGGAATGAGAATAGCGGCTGAGCCGGGCGGCTAGCTCCGCCTTCGTCACTCATCAAATTCCGGATGTTGCCATTGTTTGCGCGCGTCGGCGCGCGAGGGGGGATTTTTCGCCATGCACCTGCTCGTCGTAGGTGAACGGCGCATTATCGACCATCGCTTCGAGCACCAGCCCGAACAGCTGCTCGCGGCGGTGCCGGTAGTTATACCGACATGCGTATGCGACGAGGTACTTTGGGAGGTGGCGTCCCACCGCGTTCCTAAAAACAACGCGGAACCACCATCTAAGCTTGAGCCCTGTGCTCCAGAGCGCCTCATCATGCTCGGTATAATGAAGCGGCCCCCCAGCCTCCACCTCTAGCTGCCCCGCCTGCGCAAGCAGCTCTATACAATCCTCAGTTCCAGCGACCACCATCACCAACCTCTCGAGTTCGGTACGCTCCTCGGGTTCGGGTTCGGGTTCGACTTCCGGTCCCGCAAGCGGTTCATTCACGAGTGCGGAAACGAGTTCTGGCCCGTATAGCTCGCTCGGCTTGGCATCCACCGTCGGGATCGTCTCGACGCTCATCTCGCCGAAGAGCTCGACGATTGGGTTATCCTCGCCTGCCAGCTTCCGGAACGGTTCGGGGTTGACGACGCCCGCCAGCGACATCTCCTCGGTTGTGGTGGGACCGACGAGCGGCACGGCGATGAGCGGGTCGGCCATTGCATCGCGGATCTTGTTGATATTTCGCAATGTCGCCTCGTACCCGATCTCAAGCCTTCGCGAGATCTCCATCGCGCTCAGCCGCTGCGGGTGAAGGCAGAGATAGTAGATCATCTTGAACATCTTGAGTAGCGGGAGCTTACCGTGCTCGAACATCGTCCCGACCCGCGCGGAGGGCGGGTAGCGGCACTTCGAGCACTGATACTGTTTTCGTTTGTTTGCTGACATTTTCCTATTCCCGCAATGCGGGCAGAACCACCCATGTTTCCATTTCTGATGGAAGAGTACGCGCTCGCAGGATGCTTCGTCGGGAAAGAGCCGGTCGAAATCCTCCTCGCTCTCGATCTTGAGCTCGAAGGGGAGCTGACAGCACATATCGCTCACCGCCCCAAATAACAATCAGCGCGGTTCATGGTCAAGGGGCGGTTGAGAGCGGGCTCGTGCAGCATATTCGCTGCTGTCGCTGGTTCCTTCATGCAAATTCCTCCATTGGTTTGGCTCGGTTGACGTTGCGGTAATGGCACCCGAAACGCGTTCTTGGGTACTGAGCGCGTTGCCGCCTCAATTAAAAGAGAATGCGGACGCACAGAAATGAAGATCGATAAACGAGTATTTAAACTCGACCGAGGGGTCGGTGAAACTATTCGTGCTAATGTGCGACGCGGTGTCGGTATCCAGCTGGTACATAAAGACGAACTTATGTAACAGGCAGATAGGTGTGGCCGGAGCGGCGCTGGCTAGAATTGCCGAGGTATCCGGCTGGTACATAAACACGGACTTATGTAACAGGCAGATAGGTGCGGCCGGAGCGGCGCTGGCTAGAATTGCCGAGGTATCCGGCTGTTACATAAACACGAACTTATGCAACAGGCAGATAGGTGCGGCCGAGGCGGCGCTGGCTAGAATTGCTGATAGTGGGCCGATCATTGGAGGTTCGCCACCATCCCGCCGTCGACGAGCAGCTCCGCACCGGTGATATAGCTCGCGACGGGCGAGGCGAGAAAGACGACGGCCGCGGCGAGCTCCTTGAGTTCGCCAAGGCGTCGCAGCGGCGTGCGGCTGGTGAGATAATTGTATTTCGCGGGATTGGAAAGGTTCTCGCGGTTGATATCGGTCTCGAATGTTCCCGGCAGTACGGCGTTGCAGGTGATATTGTAGATACCGAGTTCCACCGCCATACTCTTGGTAAGGAGCGAGACGCCCGCTTTACTGGCGCAATAATGCGCCATGCGCTTCCCGCCGCCGCGCGCCATTTGCGAGCTGATATTGACGATCCGCCCCGGCGTGTCGCGCTCGATCATGATCCTCGCCACCGCTTGCGAGCAGAGGAAGACGCTGCGGAGGTTGACCGCCATGACGCGGTCCCACATCTCGGGGGTGATATCGAGAAAATCCTCGAACGGGAGTATCCCCGCGTTATTGACGAGGATATCGATGCGCGGATAGCGCTTGCACACCGTTCTGATCATCGCCTCCACCGCGTCGGGGTCAGAGACATCGGCATGCAAAGCCATGGCGTCGCCGTCGTCGTCGATGATCTCTTCGGCCACCGCGTTTGCAGCATCCTCGCTCGAGCGATAGTTCACCACCACATGCGCGCCTGCGTCGGCAAGTGCGAGGGCGATGGCACGCCCAATCCCACGCGATGCGCCGGTCACCACCGCGATCTTGCCGTCGAGTTGCCGTCCGTTCTTGTTTTCAGTCACCAAATCCCACCCGACCTTCAGGTCGTATAACGCTCTCCGATCAAGAATGGGGAGGAGAGCAGACGGGTATTGCGCTCATAATTCATTGCGCTTTCGGTCGTCCTCGGAGACGCTCGCGGCTCCGTCGGTGCCGCATGATGGCGGGGGCTGGGACCCGACACTTCATTCGCACATTCGACCAACGCACGCGCTCCGCTGTAATAGACGGTGGTGAAGGTGAGCACCCTGTCGCTCCGGTTCGTGTTCCCGGTTGAGGTCCCGATCACGGCGAAAACATATTCGCCCGGCT
>CAZSUE010000455.1:0-4692 GCA_964609045.1 uncultured archaeon
AGCGGCTGGGGCAGCACATGACCGTGATCAACTGGCCGCGCGGCGAGCCGCTGGCGTTACCGCTCAAACGGCTCCAGACCTTTCAGGGCCGGCAACGGGGACGGAGGGGTGCGAAATGAGCACACGAGCTCGGCTCGGGGGCGGGCTGCGCCGGCTGCGCCGGCTGCGGCGCGCGCCGCGGCGTGCACTGACATTCGACACCAGCTTGCAGAAGCTGCGTGGGGCGGTCTTTGGCGTGGTCCTCGGTGCGCTCCTCTGCTGGTATCTCCTCTTCGAACGCATCGGCGGGGTCACCCTCACGCTGGGGCTCGGGAGCTTTGGGCTGGTCTTTGGGCTCATCATCGCGCTCTCCGGGCTGGTGGCGATGCAGGAGCGCCGGATGGCGGTGGGCATCTTCATCGAAGCGCTCGGTGGTGGGGTGAGCGCCATGGGATCGCTCGATATCGCCGACCCCATCGGCCTCGGCGCGCTGGTGGGACTCAGCGTCCTCATCGTTGCACAGTACCAGTTCGGCGCTGCATTGATCCTTTGTAGACGTTTCACTACCCAGCTGGCATGGCGCGACGAACGCACCGAACAGGACATCGAGCACGCGTTTCGCGTGCAGCTCTCGGCTGTGGCGCGACTCGTGGGGGTGAACGCGGTGGTCGGGTACGGCGGGCTCTTCCTCGTCGGGCGTGCGCTCGGCCTCTTCGCCGGAGAGTCGCTGGCGGTGACCGCCATCATCGCAGTGGCGATCATCGCGCTGGTGGTTCTTTATCTCGTCCTACGCGGTGGACCGGTTGAGGAAACGGATAAAACGACGGGGGCAGGGATGAACGGTGGACATAGTGCCACGGCTCGGGACCGTCCGTACCAACCTGCGTACGCCCGTGATGGTCCCGGCGTTCGCTAAGCGCGTTGGGGCGGGAACCGGAGTTGGGGGGTTAGGAAAGGAAAAAAGAAGAAAAAGCGGAAAGGGCAAGCGAACGATCGTGACCGTTGCCGCGCTGGTGGTGTTGGAGAGGTGGCAATGCGATATGAAAGGAGCTGGTGCCTGGATTGGATCTCTACTGGGAAACGGCCGAAAGGGCGATACAATCCACTGGCGCGGTTCAGTGGACAGTCGCCGCTGGGCCGATGCGTCCGGTCCAATGCTCGGACCGTGTGCTCCGTTCATAGATCGCTCGGGGACGCACTGAAGCGTACCTCTCTCGGAGACCGCTATTCGTCTTGCCGCCGCTACTGGGACGAGTACCGATCATCAGGCTCGGGCGTCGAAGGCCGAGCGGCCGACCGGTGACTTTCAGGCGTACCCGTCCTGTAGCGCGGTCCTGTTCAGTCACTTGCTGGATGCTGCTGGGCTTCGCCCGGATGCGCCTCACGGAGATGTGCGAGGTACGCGCTCTCGACATCGAACCCGAGGTCGCATTTGTCGCAGTAATACTCCGACGACTCCTTTGGCGTGGGTTCCTGGCTGGCTTCACCGGGGTGGGTCTCGCGCATGTGGGCGATATATGCATCTTCGGTATCGAACCCCGTCTCACACGCGTCGCAATAGTACGGTTTTTTGGTCTCCTCTTCCACTTTCGCGGTGGCGGCTTCACCCGGATGCGCTTCGCGCATATAAGCGAGGTATTCGTTCTTCTTGTCAAATGTGAGCCCACAGGGTTCACAACGATATTCGTCTTTCGTTTCGCCTGGCATTGCGATATCTCCACGATGGTAGTCTCTGAACCGTCTCATGCATAGCGGGTTTTCTCCTTGGCCCCGATCTCTCAGGGAAACGATGAGGAATAGACCATATGCATTTCAACGCCCCTCGTGCAGCAGGAGCGAAGTATTACCCGCTCTTGCCACTCGATATGAGGGATGTCGCTGCACGAGGGTCGGCTCTCTGCCATCGCTGGTTGTATTAACCCTTCCGGGTTATATATCAGATTTCCAAACTCCGACGCAAAATAGTTACATTTCATATGCTGATCATATACAATTTAGGCACGTACGCTCGCGCATGCGGAGTACATGATGGGGCAGGTTCGGGCGGGGTGGCGGTCGGGCATGGGCTGGCGTGGGCTGGCGTGGTTGTGCGAGAGGGTGTGGGTATGGACGCTGCTGCGGCGAGGTGTTCTACGGCGACGGTCGCTTTTGCTCTCAGCTTCAACGATGGTCGCGCGCGCGGTACTAATTGCGGTAGAGGTACTCGGCGACGAACGAGAATATCACGATCAGACCAAGCAACAGGATAGTCCAAGGGGTATGAGTGAGAATATAATAGGTGAGCGCGACAAAGGAGAGGAGGCATCCGACGATAGCGGCGACGACGAGCGCGCGTTTGGCGGAGGTCTCGTCGATGAGCCGGAGGTGCGCGATATTGACCGCCGAATAGTTGAGGAGGAATGCGGCGGACCCGAGGAGCGCGACCCCTTCGAGGTCGAGGAAAATAGCGAAGAGGAGGACGAGGGCAGTGGTGATGAACAGTGCGCTGCGATTGTGCTTCCAGAGCCTAAGCTCGAAGAAATGCGGCAGCTCTTCCTTCTTGGCGGTGATATAACTGACCCGCGCGGCGCCGTAGAGCGTGGCATTGATCGCCGAGGCGGTGGAAAAGAGCGCTGCCACGGCGACGATCGTAAAGCCGATGGAACCGAGGAACGGCTTCGCAGCGGCGGCGAGCGCGTGATCCCGCGCTTCCACCACCCGCTCCACGCCGAGGTTCCCGACCACGGCGACGGAAACGAGGATATAGATGGCGATGGTGAAGATGAGGCTGAGATAGAGCGCGCGTGGGAGGTTCTTTTTCGGGTCGCGGATATCCCCCGCCGTGTTGGTGATGAGTCCGAACCCCTCGTAGGCGAGGAAGACGACGCCGGCGCCGAAAAGGATACTGGTCGATGCGGGATAGGAAGCGGGCGCGACACCGCCGGGATCGGCGAAGTAGAGGCCGACGGCGGCGAAGAACCCGAGCACCGCGATCTTGATCACGACGATAATGACCTCGCTGTTGCCCACCGCCTTTGCGCCGAGGATATTGACGAGGGTGAAGGCGAGGACGATGCCGCTGGCCAAGACCAAATGGTAGATCGGTGCATCGACGGGAAAGAAGGTGAGGGCGTATGCGGCAAACGCACGGGCGTAGAGGGCGAGGACGAAGATTTAGCCGAACCAGAGAAGGATATTGAACCCGCCGCTGACGGCGCCGTGGCCGAACCCCTCGATGAGGTAGTTCACCGGCCCGGCGGCGGAGGTGTAATGAGCGCCCAGCTTCCCGTAGGAATAGCTGCTGAGGAGCGCCAGGAGCCCGGCGAGGAGGAAGGAGAGATACACCGCACTGCCGGCGATCACGCTTGCGATGCCGAGGACGGAGAAGATGCCTGCGCCGATCATCCCGCCGAGACCGATGGACACCGCCGACTAGACCCCGATCGGGTTGGTCGTAGCCGAGTCCTTATCCCCGTTCGATCCCATAACACTCACACCGGTGGATCCTTATTATCTCTCTTCTCGCTGGCAACGCCTCTAACCGTGGGGAGTGCTCGTGATCGAGGGGGTTGGAGTGGGCGTGTTGGCCATGGGTCGCCTGTGCGGCGGGTACTAACGAACGAGGGAACCGTCGTTATTTCCAGCACACCTCGTCGATCTCGTAATCGTCCAAATGGTCGCTATCGCCGGTTATGCAAATGAAACTGCCGTTTCCCACAATAGAACTACCAATGGCCCAGATCGGTGCACCACAGTGTTGGCATGTCGCACCGGCCTTTTTGTCTTCCACCGCCCTCTCGACACGTTCGATCACATCTTCGAGCACTGCTCCTTTGTTGTTCTTCAGGCTCATTCCAGCCAGAGCACCTAGTTAATACATTTTTTGGCGAAAACATATATACTCGATTCTTTGAATGGAATGAGCCCTTCACATACATCTTCGCATATTCTTCTACCGATATCGGCACCATGGTATCGTACCCCAATTATATTCTCAGGTTAGCTGAAGTTCGTTTGGTCGTTCGTTCGTATCATTATCGTCGAACTCGAATGCATGAATCAAACGGATCCATCACTTTCGTATTGCAATTATCGGGATCGTCGTTATTTGTTCTTCGACCAGAACCAATCCGATCGCCCGACCGTTCGCAGCACGCGTATCCTGGTCGCAAATGTGCTCGAGCTGGTGGCCATGGGGCTGGCATGGGACGCGATCATCGAAGAATGGCGTGGCGATATCGCGAACGAAGCGCTCGGTGAAGCGGCGCGGCTTTTGCCCCACGCTCTCTTCTACCCTCCACCTATTGGGTTATCATTTATTATCACACATGCATAGTTCTTTCCAACGGTACCCTTCCATTGTTCCAACGCTGAAGCGACACTAATGAAGCGCATTATCGCAGACCCATATCCTCGGCGGTAAACCGGTCCTCGAAGAGACCAGACTGAGTGTGGAGCATAATTCGGCGATTCAATGAGGGATAATAAAATCTCTGGATAGGATATGTTCTTGTGTTGGGTTGGATATACGCCCGTTCATGTTGTATGTTACCCGGACGAGGACGCAGTCATCATCGTCACGGTTTTTCGGCCGAGCGATGAGAACGGGGCGGATAATTGGAGAACCCGGAGGTGATGTGATCCTTTGGAGAAGTGGTATTGATATCGAGGTGATGTGGAGACGGTCCTCACCCAGACGCGGATCGATGATATGGTCGTCAATAACGTGCCCGC
>CAZSUE010000456.1:0-4676 GCA_964609045.1 uncultured archaeon
AGGCCCTATTCCTTTCGCAACTATACAAAGAGACCGAGCAACTCTGTTTTAAAGGGGGGACCTACCTCAAGCACGCGTTGGGCCTCGATCGGTTCTCGGAAGACCTCGATTTTACCAGTGTGGATCGGAAAGGACATATCGATGCCCTCCAAGCGGCCGCACGAAGAATGCGGAGGTTTGGTGTGGGATCCGTCTTGGAGGAACAGTATGAGGATCAACGATCACAATTCGCAAAATTACGATACGAGGGACCCCTCTATACTGGAAACGAGCGTTCGCGCGGGTCGATCGCCATCGATGTTTCAAAGCGAGACGATATCCTTCTTCAACCAGTTTGGCGCCGACTCTTTTTCCACTATCCAGAGCTGCGCGTGGTGAATGTATTGGGCCTGACCGACGATGAACTGATAAGCGAAAAGCTCCGGGCAATGAGTCTTAGAAAACGCGCGAGAAACCTGTATGATGTTTGGTTTCTCCTCAATCTCGGCCTTCAAGTAGACCCACTACTACTCAAACGGAAAATATTGAACGTGGTCGCTGACGAGACAGTAACGATACGGACCGATGCAAAAGAGTGGGAGCGCGACCTCACGATATTAATTGAAGATCCACCACCGTTTGAAGAAGTAAAGAAGTATGTGATCGGTCAACTGAGAAAACGAGAGATCCCGGTGGTGGAATGAACCGTAATGGAGAACGGCATCTGTGGTGTACGATGGTGATGCAAGATTCCGCGATAAGCAATACTCGCTCGATGTATCGCGATGGGACGTTGGGACGTTGGAACGCTGGGTGCCGCTCAGATGTCGATGGCATGCGACCGCGATATTGAGAGCGGCGGCTGGCTTTGGCATGGTAGAGCTGGGTGCGGCTATGACGCAGGTGAGGATGGGCTGGGCGATGGCGCTGGGAGGATGGGGTTCGGCGAAGGCGTTCCGCAGGACGCGGCGGACCATGCGCTGTGGTGCTGGGTTGGTTGGACTATGGCGCCGGCCGTTCCGCTCGCTGGCTCGCGGACTTTTTAGCGGAAAGCGATACTGGGTTTATCGGGCGCAGAGGGGGCGCTGGCTATGGTGTATGGTGGGGATGGCTGGGCTATGGCGCTGGCCGCGCAGGCAGTGGAGTATGCGCTATCGAACTGGAAAGGGGGTTAATAACGCTCGGACCGGAATGGGGCTTACTGACAGAGCAAGAGGTCCAATTGTACTTCACGATGCAGTCATCTTTTTTGCAAGCCAAGGTCGATGAATGCGCATTGCTCTTGATAATTGATACAGAGTTCAAACCGAGAAAGGAGGTCCTGAAAACCGAGAAGAAAAGGAACTTGATCGGATTCAGCCAAAAAGGCGGGCACCTCCAATGGTTCACTTCGGGTTCCGCTTTGGTCGAAGAGAAGGACAGTAATAATCCCAAATATCGAATCGACCTCGCATTCAGGACGGTCGATGAGTCCCAACAATGGATAGTTGCAGATCGCCTCATATTTCGATCTTCTTCCACGCAAAACGAGGGACGATGGTGGTATGTGCGCCTGTATCAACGACCGCAGTGTGTGGTTGTGACCATGTTGCTCCTTCCCAAAAACATATTTGGGCAATAAGTCGCGTCAATAGGAACGGGTGATACAAAGCTTGAAAGTGAGGTGGTGAACGGTATAGGAAATCTAAGCGTACCTTAGTAGACATGACTGCCACACTCAATGAACATCATCGCAATGGTCTTCTTACCCGTTCGTTCCCGCCCTTCAGACAGTACCTCTTCTCCATTTTTTCCATGGCTCACCACCGTCTGATTGTAAACGGCGATCCATTCATCAGGGTATTCTTCCATCAACTCTGAATAGTGTTCAATGATCCAGTCCCGATCGCTCCAATAATCCTTAGAGGGAAATTCGAACTCGGTATTCTCCCGAGAAGAGCTGTTCGTTACATGAGAAGACAAGAGCTCACCGGACAGAATAAGAGTGGTGCGTTGACTTAAAACTATGTTTTGAGATTCGTAGATGATTCCTCCCGCGGATACATTGGAGCGACACCCTCCAGTGCTGTCCAAAGCGCCTGCACGTGATAACATGTCCGTGTGAAGAAGCTCTGAATGCGTAAGACCCAATTCTTTGGCCTAGCACGGCGATGCTAGGAGCGGTAGCTTGACATATACCGCTCGCGGGCTCGCGGAATCTTTAGCTGAAAGCGATACTAGCTTTCTTCTGGGAGGATCGTGATCCGCCTTCCCTTCGTGGTTGAAAGGGGGGTGGGGGGTTTCTGCAATGCTCTGCGTGAGGATCGCGGTATCTACTCCGATGCCACCGTCCCTTTGCTTGTGCCCGGAAACCGCCGCTGCAGCCTTTGCATCACCCGCCACCAGAACGGCCCCATCCACTCGAGGAAGATCAGCCACCCGATGTTCGCGTGTGTCCAGAAAAGTGCGTCCATGCCGTAATGGTACCCGACGATGACGATGATCGCCATGTGTACGATATTGGAGAGGTAGGTGAGCGCGATGCCGATCGCGAGGATCGGAACCCCACCCCTCGGGTTTAACCACTAAGGACACGATCCACGGATCAACGAAGTTGCGAGAGGAGACTGGACTACCTGCTTCGCAGCTAGTCCGCCCCTCAAAGCAAGCTCCATCCGTGCATGCCCAACACACGAAGTGTGGTGAGGCGCAAGGGCACGAAGGGATGGTTTGGTTATTTTTGTGGTCATAAAACTGTTATCAATAAGTGCAAGTCAGTAAATGGCGTTGGTGCTGGGTGCACAGGAGCCGGGTTTCCGGGACGAACTGGGACCGCGGGTGCGGGTGTTGGGTTGACCACGTGGCCGCTACTACGAGCCGTGGTGAGAAAGACTTTTAGTAACTGAAATGAATTCATTAATGGTGCTTCAATGCCGGTTACGATCACGATTGATGAAGAAGCCTACGAGATTCTTCAATGCCTCCAGGAAGAAGGTGAATCCCTCAGTAACGTCATTATAAGACAATTCAAACGGGAACGCAACGCAGAGCGAATTCGAGAGGCAATTGAAAAGAATCCACTATCCTCTGAAACCCTTGATGCCTTGAGAGAAGCGGTACGGCTTTCCCGCTTGGATATGCCAAGGGAGGTTTGATCCCGTTGGTCTGTTTGGATTCGGATTTCCTCATTGATTATATGGATGAGGTGAAACAAGACACGCAAGGGCCGGCATCGAAGATGTTCACTGATCTTCTATTGAGAAATGTTCCAATCACCACAACAGTGATCACAAAGGCCGAGCTCTTGCGCGGAGCATTTTATATGGGGAGGAAGGATGAGATCAAGAATGTGAAGCTGATCCTTAGTCAGTTCAATATTTTACCATTCCTCTCTTCAACTGCCGGGATTGCCGCGATGATCATGGCAGACCTGCATAGGACAGGCAACATGATCGGTATTGCTGATATTTTTATCGCAAGCATCGTTGCAGAAAACCAAGAGTCACTGGTGACGAGAAATGTCAAGCATTTCTCCCGAGTCGATGGTCTCCCTGTTGAGACCTACTAATCTTGACCTGTTTGAAGTTGAGAGGCGCCCATAAGAAGAGAAACGGGTGATGGGCAGTGGGGATCGCCCCGATTTATCTGCGGCTGACCCAGGGGTGCTTGGCAATACGCATGCGGGGGCGTGTGGTTTATCTACGTCTGCGCAGGGACCGCGGGTGCATGTGGTAGCAAGGACCACGGGTACAGGAAGCCCTGCGGAAACCGCAAGAATGGGGTTTAGTGGGTACGGAGGCTGAGTTTGTTGGGTGCCATATCTGTAACAGCTTGGAAACCCATCGGTCTGTGGAATACAACTCCAAAATCCAACGACAACTATTTATGAGTTCGGAGGTAGAGAACCTCGTCGTTATTGAAGCTGATCCCTTTGAAGGGTTTCATATGAATATATTAGCGTCGCTAAACGGGAGCAAGGGCAAGTAATAATGCCTGACTCATTCTTTGATACCGAACATACACCTTCATCAACATACGAGGTTATTGAGATCGGTGGTAATATCTTACTCGTACCTCCGCCTTTGGACCGTGAACGTATTGCACTTATTAAGCGCCTTACGAAGGAGTCGATCGAAGATCATCGAAAGACACTTGAGGGGCTTGCCCGTTGAATTGGATCTCCTTTCAATAACTCCTCATCATCCATGAAATAGTAATCGAGGAGACATGCGGGTCTCATGGGATTGTGAATCACGGCGGTATCGAAGCCGCACTCTCTCGACCGTTTATCACGATCCAAGCCGCCGATGTTTTCCCGACCATGATCGAGAAAGTTGCGGTATTGATCCACTCGATCATTTCCTATCATCCATTCGCAGATGGCAATAAGCGCACGGCACTCGTCGCTGCCAATCTCTGTTTGCGAATGAATGGAAAACGTATTCGACCGTCGGATGCGGTCGAGCCGTTTTTCTGGGCGATCGCCCGAGGAGAGAGATCGATCGAAGACAGAACGAAGTGGTTAGAACGACACATAGAACCATGGGAATGAACGTGAACGATTGATTGTTCGAGTTTAGCACATTCTTGGTTTTAGCTCATCTCAGTACGAGGTTGATCCTCCAGCATCGGTTCGGCTATACTTTGTGCTTTTCTTTTTACAGCCCTGCTTCGCTTGTTGGGAATGCGCGAGATGAAAGGATAATTTCGGTACGCAT
>CAZSUE010000457.1:0-4672 GCA_964609045.1 uncultured archaeon
TACACCGACGGACGTGGCGAGAGTTGCGACGGTTGCAGACCCCTGAGCTTGATGGCGTGGACAATATCCGATCGCGTCAATATCCCGACGATCTGTCCATCCTCGGTGACGACGACGCGTCCGATGGAATGCTTCGCCAGATCTTTGAACGCATGGACCGCATCATCGTCCGGGTTGGCGCAGACAATGTCGCAAGTCATGATCTCTTCCACCGTCGTATCATGCCAGCGCTCGCGGTCGACATCGGTGAGATTCGAAAATGTGACGATACCGAGCACCTCATTATTCTCGACCACGGGGTAGCCCATATGCCGGTGTTGGTGCATGAACTGCGATAATTCGGCGAGGGTCATATCCGACGGTACGGTCTTGACATGAGAACTCATAATATCGCGGACGCGCACGCCCTCGAGCGCGAGAGTGATCTTCGTCATCCGCTCCTCGCGCGAGGCGCCCATATAGATGAAGATCGCGATGAGTATGATCCAGAAATTAAAGAAAAAGAGCCCGAAGACGCCCATGGCCACGGCGAGCCCTTTCCCGGTGGTGGCAGCGATCTTTGTGGCGCGGCGATAGGAAGTACGGGTGGCGAAGAGCGCACGGAGCACGCGCCCGCCGTCGGTGGGGAAGGCGGGGAGGAGATTGAAGAGCGCGAGGACGATATTATAGAACGCGAGCGTCCCGGCGGTGATAGAGAGGATCTGGAGGGGGAGCGAAAGAGGCGTCCCCAAACTGTTCGCTGCGACAAAGATGACAAAGAATACGGCACCCAGTGCAAAACTCACCGCCGGCCCCGCAACGGAGATCTTGAGCTCGAGCTTGGGTTCGTGCGGGATCTCTTCCATCTGCGAGACGCCGCCGAAGATGAAGAGCGTGATACTGTCGATGCCGAACCCCGCCCTTTGCGCGACATAGGAATGGCCCAGTTCGTGGAGGAGCACGCCGATGAAAAAGAGGATGGCGAGGACGACCCCGAGGAGCGCCTTATAGACGAGAGCGATGTCGAGCCCGCCGTAGCCGATGGTGAAAAAGAGGATCGAAATATTCTGTACCGAAAAGACCCAGGCAAAGAGCGCGATGATCAAAATGAATGTAAAATGGAGCTTGATGGGGATGCCGATGACGGTGCCGATGCGGATCGACCATTTCATAATGTTCGCCCTCACAGATGCAGTGCGGTTCGCCAGCGGTTCACACTTTATTTAGGCTTCGGTTCCCATTTCGCGGTGGTACCGCTCCATGATCTCGCGTACCTCTTCATCGGGCACATCGTACCAGTTCTCGTAGACCTGTGCCACCGCCCGGAACATGCGTGGGGAGTCGAGTACGACGATGTCGTCGACCAATGCTGCGAACCGCTGCGCGACATTCTTCCCCGCCACCGGTACGGCGACGATAATGCGCCGCGACCCCGCTCTCTTGCAGAGGAGTGTGGACGCCTTCATCGTGGAGCCCATGGCGATGCCGTCATCGACGAGGATGACGGTCCGTCCGGTGGGTGATGTGAGCGGTCGATGGTCGCGGAGCGTTTCGATGCGGCGTTGAATCTCGCGTTGTTGCTTTTCGATCACCGTTTCGACGGTCTCCGGTGCGAGTCGACGCGCGACACGGTCGATGACGACCCGTGAGCCGTCCTCGGCGATGGCACCGAACCCGGCCTCGGGTTGGTACGGGAGAGGGAGCTTGCGTGTGATGAGGAGGTCGAGCTCGGCTCCCAGCGCCGTTGCGACCTCATAGCCGATCGCGACACCGCCGCGCGGTATTGCAAGCACGAGCGGATCGACGCCCGCATTTTTCTGTAACGCCCTGGCCAGTTGTTTCCCTGCATCGTTCCGGTCGACGAACATAATGATCCATCAGTGCTGAGTTCGCTGCTCGTTCGTGCGCGCAGTGGCCGCGTTCTCGCTTACCCTTCGTCCTCTTCGAGTGAGAATACGCCAGCGATGGGCGTTGCGCACCGCGTACATTCGCCCTCGTCGAGGTCGAGGCTCGGGCTGGACATGAAGCTGCGTGAGATGACCTCGTGGCCGCAGTTCGGGCATTTCGTGCCACGCTCACCCACGATATTTCCGAGATAGACATATTTCAGCCCGTTATCGTGGCCGATGGCGAGCGCGCGCTCCAGCGTTTCGATCGGTGTGGGGCCGGAACTATCGTACTCGTAATCGGGGCGGAAGCGGCTGATGTGCCAGGGGATATCGGTGCTGACGGAGGCGATGAACGAGGCGATCTCGTCGAGTTCGTCATCGGAATCGTTCTGGTCGGGCACGACGAGGGTGGTGACCTCGACCCAAATCCCGCGCTCGTGCATACGCTCGATCGTGTCCAGTACCGGCTGGAGCGTGCCCTTACAGATGTCGCGGTAGAACGAGTCGCGAAAGCTTTTCAGATCGACATTGGCCGCGTCGAGGTAGGGTTCGATGGTGGCGAGCGCCTCCTCCGTCATATAGCCGTTGGTAACGAAGATATTGGCAAGCCCCTTCTCGTGTGCCAGCTTGGCGGAATCGTAGGCGTACTCGAAGAAGATGGTGGGTTCGGTATAGGTATAGGCAATGGTGTCACAATTATTTTTGACGGCGCGCGCGACGACATCGTCGGGGAGGAGATGCTTCGCCGCGAACGGGTCCCCGTCGCGTTTCGATCGTTGCGAGATCTGCCAATTCTGGCAGAAACTGCAATGGAAGTTACAACCGATGGTGGCGATGGAGAAGGCGCGTGCACCGGGGAGGAAATGATAGAGCGGTTTCTTTTCGATCGGGTCGACATGGCTGGCGATCGCTTCGCCATACACACGTGAAAAGAGTGTCCCATCTTTATTCTGGCGCACCCCGCAGAACCCGAACTTCCCCGGCGCGATCGCACACCGATGCGCGCAGAGATTGCATTGGACGCGGTCGTTCTCGATTCCTTCGTAACACATCGCCTCATGTTCCATAGAATTTCTCCGCTCCTTGATCGCAGACGCTCTGTTCAGATACTACAATTATATCTTTTCTCCGGTGGTGTCTTCCCATCGGTCGTGGGCTGTGGCACTGCGCCTATCCGTTCTTCCATGTGATGGCGCGCGTGATCATGGGGTGAAAAGGAAAAAGGAAAAAAAAAGGATAAGGGCAGATGGCCGTCGGTCATGGGGGAGAAGGCGATTGGAAGTGGGCCAAGAGTGGATTGAAATCGACTCGGTCTTAGGTGTAAGGGCTGAGCGTTCAAGACCTATTGGTACCCATCCGCCGCTTATCCGTGGGGTTGAGTGTGTTGGTGATGTTCTCTTCTGTCGCCATGTCATGTCATGTCATATCATATGATATCAAATCGTATAGGAGTGGCGATCTGTTGCTTCTTGCAAAACACCTTATTTACCCGGCCGTATATAGGTACATTTCAAAATCATGCCTAAAAGGGGTATAGCTCTACTGGAAATTGCGTACAATATAGGTGCTAATTATCTACAAAAGAGGTACAAATCTTGCTGGAACTTTTCCCAGAATGCACAGAGTGCACAGAATACACAGAATGCACAGAATGCACAGAATACACAGAATGCACAGAATGCACAGAATGCATAGAATACACAGAATGCACAGAATGCATCGCCCGCAGTGCGTGGTCCGTGGCCCGGAGGGTTTATGGCGCCGGTGGGGTATCGAAACGGTCGTCCAGCATGAGCCGCTTGCGAATGCGGGATATGGGCCATTTCAAACATATGGCGCCGTTAGCGCCCGATCCGGAGGGACGGAGACGATCGGAGCACCTATGCATGGTGACGGGCTCTCGCGCGCTCGTCGGGAAGAAGGATTAGGAAGAGGACGACTACGATGACGGAAATACGGTTCCCATTTGGGAACGGGAGCGATAGCGTTCGGATAGTGGATGATCGGCTCCTCGCCGTGGTCGAACCGAACAACCCGCCGAGGTCCAAGCTGCATATCGACGACAAAACGAGCGGCGAGGGTGGGCCAAAGCGGAGCTTCGACGCCGCGACGCTGCTCGCGGGTGCACTGGCGCGCCCGCTCTCGTTCGCGCCGGTCGACGAATTCTTCGCCGGTGCAGATGACATCCTCTGCATCGTGAACGATGCGACGCGCTCGACGCCCACCGCCGCCGCGCTCGACGCGCTCGGCAACCAGCTTCCGCTTTCGCAGATCACCTTCATTGTGGCCACCGGCATCCATCGCGCGCCGACGGAGGACGAACTGGCAACGATCTTTGGCGACCGTTATCCACAGATACGCGAACAGATCCGCATCCATGACGCCGACGCGGCCATGGAGCATATCGAATTGGGTACGACGGGGCGCAAGACACCGGTCCGGCTCGAGCGTGCGCTTTTGGAGGCGGATGCGGTGCTTACGATCAATAGCGTGGAGCCGCACTATTTTGCTGGCTATACCGGCGGGCCAAAGTCGCTTCTTCCCGGTATCGCGGCGCGTGAGACGATCAGGGCCAATCACCGCCTCGCGCTGGAGCCGGGGGCGGCGCCGCTCCGGCTGATGGGCAATCCTGTGCACGAGGATATGGCCGAGGCGGCGCGGATGGTCGAGAGCGCGGGGGTCGATCTATATACGATCCAGACGGTGCTGGACGGCGACGGGAGGTTGGTCTTTGCCGCGGCGGGCGGGCTTCGAGCCGCGTTCGATGCGGCTCGTCACGCCGCGCGCGCGGTCTACGCCGTGCC
>CAZSUE010000458.1:0-4671 GCA_964609045.1 uncultured archaeon
GGACAAAACGGGGGGTGGGCGGGGTTATCCCGACTTTATAGCGTTGACTCAACAGTATAGCGTCGGTTCGCCGTCCGCAATTACGACCATTTGATCTCGCGGTCGTCCACCAGCAGCCGGTCGCACCAGGTGCAGCGGTTGTTCCACGGCCCGATCAGCTTGAAGCGATGCTCCTTTTTGACAACCTTGAACGGCGTGCCACAGCGCGGGCAGTGACCGTGCTCCAGCCATTCTTCCGGCATCTCCTCCATGGTCATCGGCTCGAAAGTGACCTCGGGCGCGGGTGCCGGCCGGCGTGGCGGGAGCGGCTCCGGCTCCACATAGATGGGCTCTTCGGGCTCTACCGGCACGACGTCGACGACGATGGTGCCGGCGATGGTATCCAAAACCCGCTGCTTCGATTACGTATAGAAGAGCACGCCGATCACAAAATCGAGAAAGGTCACCAGCCACCATAATTTACTGAAACTATTGCGCACGAACGCCGTTGCCAGCGTCATCTCGCCATCCAACGCATAGACCCGGAGATTGCACAGCCATTTCCCGAGGGTGTAATAAAACAGCGCCTCCATGATCGTGCTGTAGACCACCACCATGACGCCGTAGAAGAGGAAGATAGGGAAGAATTCGTTCACGATCGCCGGCGCCGGTGCAAAGAGCGTGATCAACCCGATCCTGATGGTGAAATCCGGATTGAGCGTGAGCACTAGCATAAAGATCATCGCGATGACCGCAAGATCGATGAAATAGGCGGCGATACGCCAGCCCCAGTGTGTCTGCGCGTCGAGATATGCGTCGTCCAAGCAAAACTCCTCATCCATCGTGGTGCCACCCCAAGACCCTTATAAAAGTTATAAGTATATGAAGTGTTTGGCTATTTAGGTTTTGTTATCGTTTGACGCGTAAAAACCGTCCTCGGCCGCTCCCACGCGCTTCCGATACGATACAATACGATACGATACGACACACAACACGAAGATATATGTATTAATTGACCCCGATCCGATCCAAGACCAAAAAGACCCCCTCCGTCTATGGAGCACATGAGCCGTTCGCACATCGGTTCTCATACCGCCCCGAGCGGAGAAAAACGAGGTGATCGCAATGGGAACATACACGAACGAGCGCGATGACGACGCAGCGGGCCCAACCGGCGTGCGCATCGGTTCCGAGGGGAACAGCGCGCCGCTGTCCACTCTTGGTGAGCGCGAGCTGATCCGACGGCTCATTCCCGAGATGCCCACCGACCCCGACCAGCTTCCGCTGGGGGACGATTGCGGTGGCATCGCCATGGGCGACGGCTACCTCCTCGTAAGCACGGACACGATCACCAGCTCTACGCACCTCCCCACTGGATCGCGCTATTATTCCGCCGGCTGGCATATCGTCGCCATCAACCTCAGCGACCTCGCCGCCAAGGGTGCGCGTCCCCTCGGGCTCGTCATCGCCATGGGGCTCCCGCCGTCGCTCCCGCTCGATGCGTTCAGCGACATCGTCGCAGGCATCCGTGATTGCGCACGCCGCAACGCCACCCCGATCCTCGGCGGCGATACGAAATCGAACCCCGAACTCACCCTCACCGGCACATCGCTCGGGTGGGTCGAACGGGAGAAATACCTGCCGCGGCACGGCGCAATCCCCGGCGACCTCGTCTGTGTCACCGGCACACTGGGTCATGGCGGGTACGGGCTCGCAGCAGCGCAGTGCGATGATAGCCCAGAAGAAGGGCTGCAGTGCCTCCTGGAGGTGCAGCCACGGCTCGGCGAGGGGCGCCTCCTCGCGCAGTCGGGCGTCGTCCATGCCAGTATGGACCTCTCCGACGGACTCGCCCTCTCGCTCCATCAGCTCGCCAGTGCGTCCGAGGTCGGCTTGTGCATCCGCCCTACGGCGCTGCCAGTCTATCCACCGCTGGCACACTTATCGACCCACCTCACGCACGATCCGCTCGCGACCGCGCTCTACGACGGTGGCGATTACGAACTCCTGTTCACCCTCGATCCCCACGAAAAAGACGCACTTGCCGCTGCGTTCAAAGATGCGGGACAGACGGCGGCGTTCACCGTCATCGGTGAGACGACCCAGACCCGGAAGGTGATGCACCGGACACCCGCGGGCAAATGGGCGCCGCTCCCGGCAAGAGGGTACGAGCACTTACGATAACGGGACGAGAACAGATCGGACGAGAGCCAGTGCTGAGTGGACCGAATGCGTTCTGGTCCTTACCTCATTCCACGCGTCAAGCTTCAAGCTTCAACCTTCGATCCAACCTCCAACCTCCAAGCCACAAAAACCAGATTTCAAATGCCATGCAATACCATGGTACACATAATCCTCTTTATTGAGTTTATGAAGGTTGAGTTTATGAAGGACTCTCTGTTACAAGTCTCAATTTAGATGAGGCTGACCGACACCCCATTCTATAGCGGTGTGAGAAGGTCTAGTACTTCCCAACTTCGAGAGTATATAAATAAATCACCCCGAACCTCTTGATAGCGGACGGTAGGGCCAGCGTAACTGTAAACTCCCGTGTTGTGCCGACACAAATCTCTCTTTAGGAGCGTTAGCTATCCTTTGAATCAATAAACTTAAATGTTGTGCCGACATTCCTAAACTATGTACCTACGCCCGAAAACGCGACGGAACCACGATTATTACTCGATTGTCGAGGGTGTACGTTGTGCCGACAAAGTGAGACAAAAAACAGTGCTCAACCTCGGTCGTCTAGATAACCTCTCACCCGAAGAGGCTCAGAACAAAATCCAAGCCGTAGACCAACTCGGGGAGCCGAAACTTACGGTCAAGCTCCGGAGGGAACTCTTCGCGCTTGGATACACGATCCCAGACCTTTGGCCGGTCAATCAAGCGCTCGATTACGGCGGTGTCGCTGCACTCTATCAGTGTGCATTGGAAATCGATATGCCCAATATCCTTCGTAAGCACTGTGCGAAGGGGGGCGGTCCCGATGCGGGAAAGATCGTGACAATCATGGCGATCTGCCACGCAACTGCACCGACCAGCAAGAACGGCATGCGAGATTGGTATGAACAGACCGCGCTTTCAAGAATCACGGGTATCGAGCCGAAGGAAATGGAAGAATGGATACTCTATAATTGCATGCGACATCTTACCGAAACGCGCATCGAGAAGATCGAAGAGGCGATCGTCAAATCTGTCATCGAGAAGTACGAAATCGAGATGGATACCTGGCTCTACGACCTTACCAGCACCTATTTCTATTGTAAGCGGGACTGGTTCAAGCTCCCTGGATACAGCCGCGATCGTCTACCGATGTTCGCTCAGATCGTGATCGGACTGGCAGTGACGAAAGAGGACGGAATCCCAATCAAGCATTGGATCCATCCCGGCAACACAACGGATGTAACCACCCTTCCCGATGCCGCAAAGCGGCTGAAAGAACTCTATTCGATCATGAGTACAACTCTGGTCTTCGATCGCGGAAACCTCAGCGAGAAGAATGTGAAGGTGTTCGATGGGTTACACTACCAGTTCATCTGTGGGCTGAAGCGAGAGGTGTTGGCTGCAAAGGAACTCATTCGTGACGCGAGGGACCACGCCAAGTTCGAGTTGCTGAAAACCGTTCTTGATAAAGAAGGCAATGAACTGTTCGAGTATGGCACCACGATCGTTCGCGAGCTCTGGGGAAAGAAGCGTAAGGTGCTGGTCTGTTATAGTGAGGCGCTTAAGAAACAGCGCAAGAAGACACGAAAGAAGGCGATCCAGCGGATTAGCAAAGAGCTTACGGAGTTAGCAGAAAAGGTGGAGAAACGCCGATATTCCCATGATCGGCTCGTGATCGCCATCTATAAAATCCTGGAGGGGTATCGTCGTTTCTTTCCTTACGAGATCATCGATCACCCACCAGAAACCGTTTTCGAGTGTAAGAAGACGGAAGCGGGGAAGGCGTTGGACCAACGCAAACTCCGTTGGGTGGATGAGCGGATCGAGCGCGTGAAGATGGAGGCTGCGAACTTATCTCCTGAAGAGGTACGGGCGCAGCTGGATGAGGTCTTCAACGGTCACCGGCGTATGTATCGCTATCGAGTCATGGAATCGCAATCAAGAAGCAGCTTTACCTGGGACCTGGACACCGATGAGGTGAAGGAAGCAGAGGAGCTTGACGGCTTTCACGCGATCATGTCAACGGACCTCTCCCTTTCAGCAGAGGAGATCATGGCTGCCTATGATTCGCGCGATGTTGCCGAAAAGAGCTTTCTGATATTGAAGAACATCGTGCATATCCGGCCGGTCCGTCACTGGCTTCCACATATGGTGCGCGCTCATGTCTACATCTGTATTCTTGGGTATCTTTTGCGCCAGCTTCTTGCGTTACTGCTCAAACGTGGTGGCATCTCTTCCTCAGTCTCCACGGCGCTGAGAACCCTCCGCCGTATCAAACTGGTTGAAGGCGGCTCGGAGGAATGCTCGTTTTCGAGATTGACCCATCTAACATCCGAGCAGCAGAAGTTGGTTGAGTTAATTGGCATCCCTACGAAGCCAGAAGCAGGGGAGTAAGGGGCTTTAAATACTATAGAACTCGGGGTACTTACCCTTTGTGGGCAAAAGCTATATGACAGACTGGTCACGCCTCTATTCTCGGTCAGCCACAAATTGATGGAACAATGGGAGCCGGGACGGCCCCAATCCCCAGTC
>CAZSUE010000459.1:0-4666 GCA_964609045.1 uncultured archaeon
GGTATGGGCCGTTTCGGTACGTTTAGTTTAGACCATCTTCCGACAATTGGGGCAGATGAACCAATCGTTCTCGAGCGGTGTGTTGCAGTTCGGACACCGTTTGGCGCCGCCGCCCTGTGGCCCACCGGATGGAGGCGGTGGGCGTTGACCACCTGCTGGTCCCCCGCCATATCCTCCACCGGCGGGTGGTCGCGGTCCCCCGGTCGCTCCCTGCGGCGAACCACGCCGCGGCGCCTGTTGCTGCGGTTGCCGGGGCGGCTGTTGCTGCGGTTGCCGGGGCGGCTGCTGGGGAGGTTGTCGGGGGCGCTGTTGCTGCGGTTGCCGGGGCGGCTGTTGGGACGGTTGGCGTTGCTGCGGCTGTTGCTGCGGTTGCGGCATCGACCGATACCCACTGGCACCCTCATCCTCACCCTCATACCCCGCATATTGCTCCTCCTCATCCTCGTAGCCGCGTTCCCCACCATATTCGTAGTCCTCCCACTCACCCGCTCCCTCCTCGTACTGGTCGTACGATTCCTCGCCCTCGTAATCGCCGTAATCGGCACCATAATCGTATCCATAATCGTCGTCGTAATCGTAGGACTCAGATGGCTCTGGTTCACCGGCGCCGGACCGTGTCTCGTCGAACATCGACTCTTGCTCCGCCTTCTTCTTGGCCAGCTTTTCCGCGGCCTCCGCCTCCGCCGCCTCTTGCGCCTTCTTCGCCCGTGTGGAACTCAAAACCACCACGAGCACGGCGGCACCGTTCAGCGCGAGTAGCACGATGAGCAAAAGGAGGTTGAGCATGGGGAGGTTGAGGTTGATCTCGAGGGACGGGGTCAATATCCCTTCGGAGATCTTCTTCGGTTCGTAATTGATCACGATGTCGATACGTTTCGGGTTGGAGACGAGCGCGTCCTCGTCGCGCGCGCGCACCACCGCCGTATAGGTGAGCCTATTGTCGAGGTCGCCGTCACGCTCGTCCCAGGTACGGTTGTATTCGTATTGGTGCGAAGCGCTGGCGTCGCTCTGCCAGCCGGTCTTGGCCCCGTCACCGAAATCGAACGAATACTCGAGCGTAGAGGCGGCGCCGTCCGGGTCGCTCCCACGCACCTCGATCTGTACCTCGCCATCGTCCACGCCCTCGCGGAGCCGTAGTTCGAACGGACCGTCATCTGGGATCGGATCACCATTGATCTGCTGTAGCGTTACCGACGGCTTCCGCAGGTGATGGAGCGTTATCGCCACCGTCGCAGAGGTACTATAGAGGTCGCCGTCGTATGCGCGAACAGCGAGCACATAATCGCCGGTCGGGTACTCTTCACCATCGTCCAGACGGCTGTGCCATGCGATAGACCATCCCATCGTATTGTTCGACGGCCACCACTGCGTGTCGTACGATCCAACGATATTGCGGCTCCGCAGTTCGTCGAGGTTCGCAAACGGTTCTATTTCACTCCCGTTCCCATCTAAGATTGCAAACTGGATCCCGCATACCTCGTCGTCGGCATCGCGGTCGGTGGCCGTACCCTCGATCACGATCGATTCACGATTGGGACTATCGGAAAGCTCCGCGTGCTGGCTGGGGGACGAGATCGTCACCGTCGGTGCGTGGTTGATCGTCGATTGGTCGACATAGACCGCCACCCACGCCGTTGCCTCCGAAGTGCCGTCCGAGGCGCGGACCGTGATATTGTAATTGCTCCGATCGGTGACATCCTCCGCCTCCGTATCCCACTGATAGACCCACTCCTCACCGCCGTCGGCTTGGGCATTGCTCACCACCGTGGTTCCACTGGTAACCTCCACGATATCGATCCGGACCGACTGAATGGTCCCGCCCGCGGCGGGTGTCGTGGCCACACCCCCGACCTCGGTGGTGCCGCCCACCGTTGCGCCCGGTTCGGGGCGGGTGATGGTAACGGTCAATAGCTCCACCGAAAGGTCGACATTCATGTTCTCGTCCGGGTAGATATTCATTTCACTGCTCTGCCCATGATAACTCGCTTTGACCACATATCCGATCTGCTCGCCCTGCGGCTCGTTGTCCTCGTCCACATACCGTCCCGTGACGATGAACTCCGCATCGCCGTCGCCGTCGGTAGTCTTGGTGGGAACGGTCAATCCATTATCGGATTTATCGGAAAACGAGACCATGGCACCGGAAAGATCGTTACCCGAATTGTCCACCACATGCACGAGCACCGTCCAGCGAATAGAGATGAGCGTGTTGTCGGTCCGAAGCGGCGCACCGTCGGTGATGCTCGTATTATAGATCTCGACCTCGCTTTCGAATGTGGTGCTCGAGAAGGTGATGTCGGCGGACGCGAGTTCCGAATGCTCGATGGTGCTGCCGTCCGCGTCGATGATCATTTCCGAATCGTAGAGTTCGGGATCGTTCGCATCGCCCGGTTCACCAGCAATGCCGCCGGGGTTCGCGGTATAACCGCCATCGCCGGAAGTGCCGCTCCAGCTTCGCACCGATGAGGTGCCGACGCTGATCGTCTGGTCCGAAAATATGCTCATGCTGCCCATGCCACGATCGCCGCCGTCGCCGCCGAAGGTCTCACCCAAACCGCCATTACCGCCATTGCCGCCCGTACTGGCCAGTCTCGAGTCCGCATCGATCGTGCAATCTCCGGACGATTCGATGACGAGCTCACTGGGGCCGCCGTCACCGCCCGCGCCGCCGCGACCGCTTAGGCCGGTGGCGTACTTGCCACCGCTCCCGCCGTCGCCGCCGATCGCCTCGATGACCGAGTTCGTAAAGGAGATCGGCGCGTGCGGTGCGTTGATATGAAGGGACGCGTTCATACCAACGGCGCCGTCGCCGCCGTCGGTATTCGCCGCGCCGCCCTCGCCGCCGTCGCCACCGTCGCCGCCGTCGCATCGCAGCGTCGCATCGACGATGGCCAACGGCGATGAAGAACGCGCGAGGATCTCTAAAGTCGCTCCTTCGCCAACTCCGCCGTCAGCGCCGTCAAGACTCATATCCGCACCGTCGGGACCGCTGACGATCAGCGTCGCGTTTTCGAGATGGAAGGTCTCCGCCGTGAAATGGAACGATCCGCTATGGACCTCCACCCGTGCACCGTTGCGGATCGAGAGCGAGGAAGTATCGTTCACCGCAAACGCGCCGTTCACGATCACCGTCCCGTCCTCGATGGTTAGTGCACCGCCGTTCTCCACCAATATACTCTCGTAGAGACCGCTGGTGAGGGTGCGCTGGGTACCGTTGACATGCACCGCCTCCGCACGGGCGCGCGTGTCACTATCTCTGCTTGTACACGTACATGTATTTGTATATGTGCATGCATGTGTGCATGCATATGTGCATGTGTGTAGCTCAGGAGAAAAGTGATCAGTTTCAGTTTCCGCACACGCGTGGGCGCCATATCCCGGGCCGACTCCGACCAGAACGGGTAATGCAAAAAGAGAGATGATCAGTGCGAATGCGAAGATATAGCGGGGGAGACGATCTGCCGGAGCCGTCGGTATCGGCGTTCTTGTCGTGGGATTGAACCGTTCTAGCATGAAAGGTCACCGTTTCTGTTTCCGTTATTCTCGGTTCGGTCGATCCATATGTGATGTGAAAGATCATAGCGGTACCTAAGTAGCTATGGAGACCGCGCGTGCGGACATTCTATTTATAATCCACCGTCCGCCCGCCGGTAATATCGAACATCTTACTCTTGTCCCGATCCAGTCCTTTATTGGTGATGTATCCGACTACGAACCAGACCAGTCCGGAGACAAAAAGGAGCACGAGATAGATGAGTTCTAAAATGGGTGCATTATAGCCGGTCTCCAATAACAAGAGGACCGTTGCGAAGATGAGGAACCCGCCGGCGACGCCGTAGGAGGTAAGCTTGACCTGTTTGGAACGCGCGATCTGCGCTTCTAATGTCTTGACCATCACCTCGCGTCGCATCGAATCGGGTTTGTCCATGACCTCCTCGCGGCTCGTGGTGCGGCCACAATAACGACAGGTAAATTTGGGCTGGCCTGTATCTTCGAGTAACTGGCCACAGTTCGGACATTTAACGAGATCGGAACGAGGCATAGATGACACCTGTCAATATCGATGTGCAAATGTGCAACTGATCGCTTTGCCGGCCATATCATGCTGGGCATCCGGACCAAAGCGCATACAAAGAGCAGATTACCCGCAACGGGCAACTACGAAAAGGGCAACGAGGTCTCCATTACCTTTACCCTTCACGATCGGGCGGAGGATAGGAGAACAATTATAAGAATGCTCGTACCCCATCCCTTCGTTAATAGGACCGAAAGGAGACCCGCGAGTAGTGGCGAAACGGGCCGAGAATAGCATGCATATGAGCGAAAGTGCGTCAACACGGCGCCATGGCGTGACGCGTATTAAATTTTTACTCCAGCCAGTAGTGTCAAGTCATCTCTCTTTCGTCGGGTCATGCGGATCGAAATGGCAATGGATCCAGCAGAGACGGTCTCTTCGAGTACGCCATAGTGCCTCCGGCACTGTCAGTCCACGGAAACACCTGCGGTGATTTCCGTGCTGCGTTTATGCGAACATGGCCAAAGGGAGTACATTTTCCCGGAATTTAGCAGAATCGGTCCCTGCGGGCTGCATTTCTGCGAACATTGGCGGAGGGAAAATGATGACTCCGCCAATATCCGGAAGAAAAGAACCGTCCACGAAGCCACA
>CAZSUE010000460.1:0-4655 GCA_964609045.1 uncultured archaeon
TCTTGTTCTCTCGCAATATTTGATGTGGATACACACGGACCTTGAGATGATACCCGAACTGACCCGCACGTTTGTGGATGGTCCGATTCGCGATGATGCGGGCAGATTCCAAAGCGGTATGCCGTATCTGGCACTGCTCTTTGACGATGAGCGACAGTTGGACCGGGAAGGTATCGCGGCGGTTCCCCATGTCCCATATCAATAATCTCGATGCGGGGACGCCGCCCATATATTTATGGCGTGTGTAGGCTTGGCCCTTGAGTTTCGTATACATTTTCGCAGGTTTCCGCGCCATTTCTATTCCTCTACAGATACGCCAGTATCATAATTGATGGTTCTGGGGAGTGGGCAATGGAATTTGCCTTAATATAATGTTCGGTGGCGACGACCTACGGCCGAAACGGCGCGGTTGTCATGTGGCTCCACACATTGTCGACGCGATGGGTGACGAACGAAGGTTCAAGTAACGCACCGGGTATTGCGCCGGTGGGAACCCATGAGCCGAGCGATCATCCACGCGATCAAAGAACCGACGGAATCGACCGAGAAATTGAAAGACGCGATCCTCAATCTTTTCCCGTCGGCGGAGCTATCTTTCGACGGGCGGCACTTGAAGGGCGAGACCGACGACCTCGATCATTTTCGCACACTCCTCCGTGAGCAGCGTATCCGTGACACCGCGCGTGAAGTGCTCGAAAGTAGTACGATCTGCCCGGGTCCCGCCGCCGGCGATGCGAGCCAACCCTGTGCCACGGACGACGCACCCGCCGACGGTGCGACAGTACCGAAACTGCAGGTCACTCTCCCCACGCCGGAGGAGACGCCCAAGGCGACACGCACGGCGATGTACCTCAGCAAGAACGCGGCGTTCATGGGGAAGGTCAATGTGAGCGTGGGCTCGTCGCCGCTCGGCGATATCCAATTGATCATCGAAGCCGACGACCTCGACGCGGCCATCGAGGAGCTGACACGGGTGGAGTGAACGAATCGTTCTATCACGATAGTGACAGAATTGAGAACCTCGACGATCGGTCACACTTTTTGGAGGGGTTCGAAAATGTCACGGCGTTCGCAGCGTCGCACTGGCAGCACCTATCAGCTTCGTGCATAATCGATGCCTTATGCAACAAGCGGATACCCACCGCTCCCGACTCTCGCCAGCGTCGCACTGGCAGCACCTATCAGCCTCGTGCATAATCGATGCCTTATGTAACAAGCGGATACCCTCGCTCCGGTTCCTGCCAGCGTCGCACTGACCGCCCCTATCAGCCTCGTGCATAATCGATGCCTTATGCAACAGCCGGATACCCACCGCTTCGGTTCCTGCCAGCGTCGCACTGGCAGCACCTATCAGCCTCGTGCATAATCGGGTCTTATGTAACAGCCGGATACCCTCGCTCCGGTTCTTGCCAGTAACTCGCATTACAGCAAACACGGTAGGTGTTCCCGTGGACCGCCAGTGCCGGAGGCCGTATGACGTATCTTTGGGACCGATACCATTCTATTCGCTCCATCCGCTGCTATTTTATTTGACCGGTGGCGCGCTTCGCGCCCGTTCGCCGCTGCTCGGTCAGGTCGATTGCCAGGTCGGGAGAGCGCCCCGTTCATGTCATTCCCGCAGCGCCGTGCAGCAATACGGACAGTTCTTCCACTCCGTCGCCACCGGCTTGCCGCATGCAGGACAAATGCCCATTTCGCGCCCGGCGACACGGCTGCGGACGACCACCGAGTCGTGTACCTCCACCTGTGACTCCACCTCGTTCTCGGTAGGTGCCGCTTCGCCACCTCCATCGCCGCCGCCGCCGGCTTTGCCGCCGATGGTCGAGCGCTGCAGCACGCTGTCCCGCACATCGATCTTGGACGCGCCCGTGGCGAGGTAGTCGCCGGTGACATTGATCGCGCGTTTCTTCTCGATCTCGACGGTGAACGCCAGCGTGCCGATCCGCACCGTTCGTGTTCTTCTGATCGGCACCGGCTCGCTGGGCGCGCGTTCATCATTATCATCGTCGTCGGTGCGTGCGTTCCACCCGGGCAGCGGCAGCTCGTCCTCGTCGATGACGATGAAGGTGCCGTTGGAGCTGCCAAGGTCCTGGATAAACAGCGTATCCCCGTTCCAGAACAGTTTCGCATGGCCGTCGCCGGCGCTGATCGAGGGGTCGAAGACGCCCAGCGGGTAGCACTCCACCCCATCGTCGCAGACGATGCAGAACTTCGACATATCGCGTCTGATCACCAGCGCATCGTCGATAGCGATCACCACCGGCCCCTTCCCGCGCTCACGAAAGACCAATCGCGCACTATAGGTCCTCATTCTATGGCACCCCGTCGCGTCGTTGTTCGTTGCGTGCGCCTGCGTTTAACTCCTTCGATCAGAATGCGCGCGAGGATCATCGAGATGTTATCCTTGCCGCCCTTCTCGTTCGCGCGCGCCACGAGTGTCCGGCAGATCCGGTCCGGGTTATGCAGCGCGAAACAGTCGCGGATCTCGTCGTCGTCGAGCATATCGGTGAGCCCGTCGCTGCAGAGCAGAAGGGTACAGTTCTCGTCCAGCGCCAGCGTTTCGACCTCGAGATCGAATTCGAGCTCTTCGTCGGTGCCGATGGAGCGGGTCACCACATGCGACATGGGATGGTCCTTCGCCTCCGCGGGGGTGATGGCGCCGCGGTCCAGAAGCGCGGCCACCACCGAATGGTCGCGGGTCAGTTGCCGTATCGTCCGCTCCCGCCGCGCGCCGTCCTCCATGATATGGTAGAGACGGCTGTCGCCGATATGGGTATAGTAGAGCATGTTCCCGTAGAGGAGCGCATAGACGAGCGTGGACCCGAGCTTCCCCTCCGCTTCGCCTATTTCCACGAGCGAGGTGTTGATCGCAGCCACCGCCGCGCCCAGCGCGTCGGCGAGCTTCCGGCCGAGGGCACCCTCACCACCGTCCTCTTGCAAGATTGCAGGGAGCGTGTCCACACTGAACCGGCCCAGCCCCTCGCACACCATCTTGCTGGCCAAGTCGCCGTTCCCCAGCCCGCCCATCCCGTCGGCGAGGATGAGGCTGGTGAACCGCAACGGGCCGGCGGCAGAATGCTCCCGGATGTCGAGCGTGAGGAGCGAATCCTCGTTCACGCTGCGTTTGCGGCCCACATCACTCGCGGTGGAGACGAAGACTTTCGGTTGGGAATACTGGGTAGGGTGGTTCATGGGCTATCACCAATATATTGTTATTGTGATATGACATATGTAATTCAAATTTGTGCGTATACCATTTTCAATATGCATCATGATCACGATCCTAATGCTGGATCGGACCCGAACGCATCCTACTCACCGCATCCGCCGTTGATCGAATGACGATCTATCTTCGTCTGCATTCTACAGCGCGGGTCGAGGGGCGTGGCTTCCATGAGCACGGTCCTGCGATCCTTGGAAGACAGGGGTCTGGCTATATAGATATGGATGCCTGGAGACGCACGAGGCGGAGCCCGATGTTGTTGTTGCTGTTGTCGGGGCTGTTGTTGTTGCGATTCGCCGAGCGGCAGTTGTCGGCGTTATTGTTCCAGCTCCCGCCGCGTTTCACACGGTTCGGGCCCGCCCGATCCGGTACGCCCCCTCAACCGGGGGCATTTTCGAACATGTCCCGACGACGGTAATAGGTATCACCGATCTTTAAATGCTCGGTAATGCTCTGCATCGACTTCGCATACGCCGCTTCGGTGATCGCACCGCGCTCGAACGCGCGCTGGATAGCATGGATCTTCTTCCAGCGCCGATATTTCGTGCGGTTCGCAAGACGGATGAGATCGGGGAAGATCCGCAACCCGAGATAATTCAACCCTTCAGTAACCGGCGCGAGCGCCGTGGCACGGGGGTTGAGTTCGAGGCGGAGCTGCTCGGTGAGGAACCGCTCGATCGCCGCACGCAACAGATGCAACTCCTCCGTCTCGTCGCTAAATAAAACGAAGTCGTCCATATACCGTAGGTAGCCCTTCACGCCACGCTCGTCCTTGACGAAATGGTCGAGCTGGTCGAGGTAGAGATTGGCGAAATGCTGGCTGGTGAGGTTGCCGATGGGCAACCCCGTTCCGGATCCGGTTTCATTTTCCATCCCTGAGCCGCGGTCGATGATCGTGTGCAAGAGCGAGAGGAGGCGCTCGTCCTTGAAGAGACGATCGAGGATCATCTTCAACCGTCGATGATCGATGCTGGCGAAGAACGAAGCGATGTCGAGCTTGAGATAGTAGTAGTATTTTCGACAGAGCCGTTGCGCTTGCGCGATGGCCGCATGCGTCCCCTTCCCCTTCCGACAGGCATAGGAATGGAAGATATAGCGGCGTTCGAAGTAGGGTTCGACGATGGAACAGAGTGCGTGGAACACGACGCGATCGCGAAACGGCGCGGCCGAGATCAACCGCCGTTTGGGGTCCGTGATCTCGAAGGTGTGGAGCGGCCCCGGGATGTAGCGCTGCTCGCAAAGCTCCGCTTTAAGCGCGATGATCTCATGTTCGAGGTCCATGAGGAACGATGCCACCGCCGGTCGGTCCTTCTTCCCGCGGGCGGCACGATGCGCCGCAGCGCAGAGGTTCGAAAACGAAGTGACCGATTCGAACAGATGACCGACGCGTTTCATATCTATCGATCCCCATTTTCGATCGCGAACCGTTGCC
>CAZSUE010000461.1:0-2358 GCA_964609045.1 uncultured archaeon
GCTCGAAAAGCTCGTCGATGCGCTGATCGACGCATTGGCCGCGCGCGACGAGGAGGTACGCAAGAGCGCACCCCTCGCCATCGAGCGCCTCGCCGCGCGCTCGCCCGGGCTGATCCTCGACCGGTTGATCGGCGCGCTCTCCGACCCCGACGCCACCACGCGCTTTGCCGTCACGGAGACCTATTTCCGGGTGGGGCTGAACTATCCGGCGTTGATGGAGCGGGCGTTGCCGGTCCTTCTCGGCCGCACGAAGGACCCCGCACTGCCGGTGCGACAGCGGATGATCGAGGGGCTCGGTCAGCTCGCCGCGCTTCGGCCCGCGCTGGCGCCGAAGATCGTCACGATGCTCATCGAGCGGCTCAAGGATCCGCACAGTAATATCCGCTGGGTGACGGTCTGCGCACTGGAACAGCTCAAGGGCCAAAAGGATCAGATGCGCGTGATCATCCCGCATCTCATTACTGCGTACCGGCTCGACCTCGAGGACCATGTGCGATGGCGCGCGAAGAGTGCGCTGGAATCGTTCGGCGTCGATACGGCGTTGTTCGAGCAGATGTTCAAGGAGATGCGGTTCGCCACCTCCCTCCTCGAGACGATGAAACGGATCGGCGCCGCGTACGAGCGGGTGGAGGCGTCGCTTGGCCGCGCCCGAGCGGCGATTTGTCAACTCGATTACGAGCGTGCGCTCCATCATGCCCGCGAAGCGACCAGCATGGCCAATACGATGCTGCGCGAAAGCTCGCCGTTCCTCGTCGCGCGGGTCAAAGCGCGCGATAATTTCCATGTCGGATGGACCGCGCTGCGGTTCGAGATCACCAATGTGGGGACGGCGATGGCGAAGCAGATCCAGCTCCTCTTCCCCGACGGACCGGAGACGGATGGACGCCATATATTGAGCCAGCTACGGTCGAAGGAGACCGGACGGCTCGATATCCGCATCCGTTTTCGGAGCGCGCGACGGGTTGCGATCAATCTCGTGCTCAAATATCTCGATCCCGACGGGCGTGAGTTCGAGACCGACGATATCGCCTGGGTCAGGGTGGAGGACGAGCTTCGGGCGTACCCCGATTACCAGCCGGTCTTCTCGATCGGTGACCCCAGTGAGATGAATTGACCGGCACGAGCCAGGAAATAGCCAGGGGCATCTCAGATCTTTTACAATTCTGTTCAGTTCGGGGTCAAAGCTTTATATGGGTGAGGTGGATAACTATCAGTGATGATGTCGGAGCTACGTCAACTGGCACATTCCGCACGGTTCGGAAACTCGTCCGGGAAGGGCAACGGGACGCTTAAGCTGACCTGTGATGCGGAGGAGGCGCTCACGGTCATCGACCATTGTCTTTTTGACGCGCTCGGCGAAGTGGGAACATTTATCCTCGACTCGACGCTGGAAGAGGTCGGGGTGAGTGACAACACGCTAAAACAGCCCAAGGTCGGTGAGCTGCTCCACGATATCGAGGAGACCCTTCGGCCGGTGTTCGGCGAATTGAACACGCTCCAGTTGATGCGTCATATCCGCAGCCAGCTCTTTGCCGCATAATGAAACGATCTCGAAGCCCTTCGGAAAGTATGAGGAACCGTCAGGCTCCGAAATTTTTACGCTGGTCGCAGAAGAGATACGGGTCGTATCGACCTTCTTTTCTCGTACCTTCGTTATGTGCCGTTCTCTGGGGAGTGGGCGTCGCGCATCTTCGCGTCTTTTTATAGTACTTCGTACTTCTGGGTCAAAACTAAATAGGAGTGGTGCTGCCGCACGGTGGAGGTGCCAGAGGTGCCGGCGGTGGGGGCACGACACCCGCACGTCACGACACCAGTCTTCCGCGTCCCTCCCTTCCTTTCCGTCTATTCCAGTCGCACCGTCTCACCACAGCCCGGGCACTCCACAACGCCCCAGCGCTTCTCGGCTTTGAACACCTGCTCGCACATCGGGCACTGGAACTGCTCGACCGCCTCGATGCCGTCGACCCCATCGACCCCATCGACCCGTTCAGATCGTTCGGAGATGGTCGGTGGCTCGGGCTCGACCGCTGCGATCGACTCCGCTTCGAGCTCCACCATCCCCATCCCCATCCCCATCTCCATATCGACCTCCGTCGCGAGAGCGATATCTGCTTCGTCAGCGGATGGCTCAACCGCGTCTTCTTTTCCTGGCACCGATATCGAGGCGAATTCTTCGTCCTCCAAATGCAGGAGCATCTCGTTTTCGGCGTCGTCGGGGGCACGGTCCGGAGCTGGAACATGCGTGAAAGTTCCTGCTTCGTCCTCCCCAGCGGAGATCTCCTCCTCGTCCGCGGCCATTTCATCGGGTAGCAAAGCGAGCTCCTCGGTGATCGCGAGCTCCTCGTCACCATCCCCATC
>CAZSUE010000461.1:2458-4621 GCA_964609045.1 uncultured archaeon
CCATCCCCATCCCCATCACCCTCATCGTCACCCTCATCGACAGTATCTATCCTCTCACCATCCCGCGCAGCTGCGGTGCCTGCTGCTATTGCCTCCTCCTCGGGCGCATTGCCCAGTTCTGATTCCTCGACTGGCATGGCGGTCTGGGTCTCCGTTGGTGCAAAGTCGTGCTCCGTCCTTCTTTTCCGTCGGGGAATGACGACGATCAGAAGTACCACGAGGACCACGACCACGACCACGACCACGGCGCTCATGATCGCGACGATGAAGAGCCAATTCGCCCCTTCATCCTCTTCATCCTCTTCATCCGTATCCTCCTCCTCCTCGTCTGGGATCGTTGGCGATGATCCTTCCACTACACGGACGAGCTGCTCCACACTGAGATTGTGACCGCGCCCGTCATCGACCCAGAGGCGCACCGTATAGTTGCCCGGCATCCGGTACGCGTGGACGACGGTCGTCCCGTTCGCGGTGGTATTATCGCCGAAGTCCCACCAGAACGCCAACCGGTCACCGTCGGGGTCGACGGCCGCACCCTGGAAGGTCAGATCCTCATTCACCGCCGCAGAACTCTTCGAGACGGTGATGGCCGGTTGCGTCGGCGCACGGTTCTCGGTGACATTCACGACAATCTCGGGGATGTCGGTGACCGGTGGGGCAACGGCGCCGCGGATGGTGACATTCACCGCGCTCTTGCTCATCGGCCGATCGTTCTCGACGAGTGTGGCGGTGAGGATGTGCTCACCCGCATCTACATCCAGTTCCTCGGTTACGGTCACCGTCTGGGTCTGATACCCCTCATAATGTCCCCCTTCCAATAGACGATCGTACGCGGTGAGGTTCACCCCGTCCAGCGCGATTTGCAATGTCGTTTCCTCCGCGCTGACCGTGGTCAATCGGAGCTCCATCGGCTCACCTGCATCATACTGGTTGCGATCGGTGGAGAGCGCGGTGATCACCGGTCCGGCGATATCGAACGCTTCGCTCCCCGCCACCAGCAGCACCGCATCCCCGGTACTATTAGCGACGGAGAGCGTGTAGAAGAACCGATGCAGCCCGGTATACGGCGTGGCGAACCCACGCGTCAATAGAACGGTGTTCTCGCCTTCCACGAAGCTGTAGGTATTCGTGAGCACGGTGGCACGCCTGCCCAGCGGGTCGATGACCGTCGTCTCGAGTGCCGCATCCATGGCGCGGTTCGCATCGACCGTCAGATTGACCGTGAGCGTGTCACATGCGTGATACGCCGTCCGATCCAAGCGGGCATTGGTGACCACCGCTGCATGTCCCACAATATCGAAATAGATGACATTCGACTCGAACTTGCGGGACTGGCCCGTCGCAGTCAGTACCTCCAATTCATACACGAGCGTATAGGTGCCTGACCTCATCACCGAGGGAATGGTGATCGTGATCGTATCACCGGGTTCCGCCTCGCGCTCGGCGACCCACCACTCCGTTTCCAGCCGGAGTGAGACCGCCGCCGGCGCTGTGACGGTCAAAGTCATTGATGCGCCGGCCTCATACACCCGCTTGTCCACCGACACGCTCAGCTCGGTGCGCGGTTCCTCAACGAGATAGAGCGAGTTGATGTACAGTGACCGTCCCGACGCAAAATAGACGCCGTAGAACAGTTTCCCCGCCGAGAAGTTCGCGGGGACCGACAGTGTGACCTCCTCGGTCGCCCCAACGGCACCCTCCAGCGTAAGCGGCGCCGTGCGTTCGACATCACCGAGCTGCGCCTTGACATACCCGTTCACGGGAATTGCCCGCGCGTTCTCCACCACAAGCGTAAGGTTCACCGCCTCGCCATCGGTATAGCGTTCCTTCTCCAGCGTTGCCGCCGCCGTGATCTTGGCGCCGTTGACGGCGATCGTTTTTCGGTGCTGCTCGGCGTCGCGTTTTGCCAGCGACCAGATGAGATCGTAGGCGCGCTCCTCGAGGTCGGCATCCAGTACGATCGGGAACCCGATCTGCGCGCGTTCGCCCACACCCACGATGGTCTCATTTCGCCCCTCGTAGATGCCGGGGATATCCAGTACGATCTCCGCTCGCCCCTCGGCGGTGCCCGTGTTCGTAACGGTGAACGCCAATTCCATGGTGCTGCCCACACCGTAGGAGTCTGCCAAGCGCACGGTGGGCTCGATATTGGGTGCGATCACG
>CAZSUE010000462.1:0-4620 GCA_964609045.1 uncultured archaeon
GTTTTTCCTTTCCCTTACTGGAACAATAAGTCCTGCACATACCCCATCAATGGAGGTTTTGTTTCAAGCCATTTGGATAGGGGAGGGTGGGATGAGGTGAGATTGGGATCGGGCAAAATGGAGGAGAGGGGCCCAGCGGTCTCTGCACCGAGCTAGGCCACCGATCAAATACACTTCACTAGCGCTTTCGCGACCAACACCGACCCACTTTCGTTCCTCCGTTCCTCCGTTCCCACCGTATCATCGCTCTTTCGCGTTCGATCTGTGGTTGAAACGGGCCGCTCTCGTCGTTCCTATGCTTTGCTCGCCCTCGAGCTGATCCATGCCTATTTGGTCTACAATGTTCAGATCACCGATCTTGCAACCCCATTGCTCCAACCTCAGCGTTGCGTTCAGCCCCCCAAACCTTTAAATAGCGCATGAAGAATACGAAGCCTCAAGCGCGTTTATTGCGATTATCCGCACATAATACATCGCAGAGTAGGTTTTTCGACCGCCAACTGGCCATCTTGCGAGGCGATGATCAAATGGGAAATAATGAAGACACAGTTCTGATCCGCGCGGATCGATTGAACGAGGACAAGTACGAACGGTCCAAACGATTACACTGGCTCGACCTCGATCGCGTCATGGATGCTCGGGTCCTCATCGTTGGTGTAGGCGCGATCGGGAACGAAACGACGAAGAATCTCGTGCTATCCGGGTTCAAGAATTATAGCTTGATCGATATGGATTACGTCGTGCGTTCCAACCTGAATCGTTGCCTTTGGTTCACCGACGAGGACGCAGATGAGCGACGGATGAAGGTCGATGTCATCGCGAAACGGATGGAGGAGCTCGATTCCTCGGTCAATGTGGAGACCTATACGAGCCGTATCGAAGAGATGCCCGAAGATTTCATCCCCTCGCACGATATCGTTCTCGGCTGCCTCGACAATATCGCGGCGCGGTTGCATGTGAACGCACATTGCTATCTGAACAAGCTCCCGTTCATCGATGCTGCGACACTCGGGTTCATTGGGAAGGTGCAGGTGATCAATCCGGGTGCAAAGGGCGCATGTTTCGAGTGTGGGCTGAATAAAACGCATCGCAAGATCCTCGAGAAGCGGTTCTCATGTACCGGCATCGATGTCACATTCTTTCAGGACAAGTTCGCCGCCGAGATCACCACCACCGCCATCGTCTCAGCGGTCCAGGTGCGCGAGGCGCTGAAATATGTCTCCGGTCACCCGGAGATCCTCCTCGATAACCTGTTCTACTACGACGCGACGCGAAATGTCGCCGATGTGCTGGAGATATCGGTCAATCCCGATTGCTCGATCCATATGCTCGATACGACGGAAGACATCTCGCTCGAGGAGCTGATGGCAGAGACCAACCCCACGATCGAGGACGATGAATTGGAACCTGCCAGCGGCAGTTGAACGAGAACGGCGATGGCGCACCGCGTCGCTCGATCACGATCACGATCTTCCTTCCGCTCATTCATTCACTCACCCATCTATCACTTAGATACTCAGGATCATATGATCATATTGACATAGACATTCAAATTCACATTCACTCCCATCGTAGACACAACCTCTCGAGGTTCTCCCTTTTATGCTGACACGAATCGAAGGAACTCTCAAATTAGACACGATTGGAACGATAATTGGAGGATTAGGACATGGCTGTACGCGTAACGGTCCGTGATGCGGACACGGGAAGCAAAGTCGAAATGGATCTAGAACACGACAACACCATCGAAGAAACGATCGAATCTGCGGCATCGTATTGGGAAAAGGAAGCCGGTGCGTATGTTCTCAGATGCGGGAAGAAAGTATTGCGAGGCCAAACCACCATCGATGCTGCCGGCGTCCGCGAAGGGGATGTACTCGAGCTGATACCGGACCCCGAAGGCGGTCGGTAACGAAGAACGCTGATTCGCGCTTCGTTGCGGGGAGGACTCGTTCCTCCCCAGAAGCGTCGTCTCGTTGCTGCGCCGGCTTCGCGCCGGTGATGCTCGGAGCTGCCTTTCCAGTCGGTCATCGATCATCTCGATCGATACGGCCACAGCGGTGGCAGACGCCATCTAGCTTCATACGAACAACGACGATGCTGAGTAATAGTGCTACCTCGCAACGAGGGTCGGAGCCTCGGTGCGCACCGAACGAGAGAATTCGGGCCGATGAGACCTATGCCGAAGCTACCCGTGGAAGTACTGCGTCAACGGTTGAAGAACGAGCTTGAGATGTGCCGCAAGCATTGCAAGCACATGATCAAGATCGACGACCCGGAGCTGTCGTCCTTCCCCGTGAAGGTCGAGGTGACGATGATCCAAACCCCCGGGCCAGTATTGAAGCACGGGTCGGTGGGCACGAAACTGAACCATCGTTTCATCATGACGATAACCGACCAATATCCGTACGAGAAACCGATCGTGGAATGGAAGACGATGATCTTTCACCCCAATATCATGGTCCCACAGGATGGCGGCAATGTCTGCTCGTTGCTGCTGGATAACTGGAATTTCAGTTCCAACGTCCTCTCGTTCATCCGCGGGCTCGAATCGTTGCTACTGTTCCCCAATGCCAAGAACCCGTTTGGTACCGATAGCTGTATCAAAGCGGCGCGGTATTTCCATACGCACGATTTCGATCCTCAAGTGGACGATTGATCGTCCCGTGACGCGATATGTATTTATAGATATATACTAATAACGAGGACATGTCGGCGTGATGGATCGTCGTCATGGCGATTGCGAGATCAGGATCGAACACGCACCCGTTCTCATCGCTACCATAGCGCCAATAATGGACGAAGAGTGACCCAATAGGAGGCGAACCCATGGGAAAAGCACCGATGATCGTATCAGAAAAAAAACGTGAAACGCTCGAAGTCGAACCGCCACAGAACCTGACCTTTGTTTACATCCCGAAACAAACGACGGACGAGGAAGTCAAGGAATTCCTCTCCCAGTATCTCTAATCTCTTAACTCTAATCTCTACTTCCTACGATAAACTCTCTCGCGGCCGTCTGCGACCGTTTCCTTTTGCCCTTTGCAGGCCAACGGCACCACGGCGGTGCCGATGAGGATGGTCGACGGCCACGAGCGTACTCAAACGGATGGGAGGCAGCATCGATGCCAGGAAATAGCAACGAGATCGTAACATATATGGAAGTCGAGTCCAACGTGCTCGACGAATACCTCGAATCGAACATGTTCGAGATCTATATCTCCGAACAGGCGTTCGAGCGGATGGTCAAGCATTGCGAAGAGCACGCGCCGGCGAATCTCGAGGTCATGGGGTTCCTCCTCGGCGATAAGTATATCTGGAAAGATAAGCTCTATATCGTCATCCAAGAGGCGGTGACCACCGATGTGGATTCGTCCAGCGTCTATGTCCGCTTCTCCGAGGAGGGCATGGGAAAGCTTTTTGGCGTGCTCGACGATATCAAATACGATTACCTTCTCGTCGGATGGTACCATTCACATCCTGGCCATACCTGTTTCTTTTCCGAGACCGATGTGACGACCCAGAACGCGATGTTCAAGAAAGAGTATCAGATCGGGATCGTGATCGATCCGATCAACCGCGATGCGAAGGCGTTCACGACGAAGGGGACGGATTTCTACCAGAAGTCGTTCTCGGTGATACCGTATGCCGATGCGGAGAAACCCTGGCACGAGCTGCTCGAGACGATCAAGAGTGAGACGATCCATCCCGAGGAGCCGATGGATGTCTATCTTACCGATACCGCCATGGAAAAGATGGTTCGCCACTGCGGTGAGTACGCGCCGCAGAATCTCGAGGTCATGGGTTTCCTCATCGGTGATAAATATACCTGGGAGGAGGAGACCTATGTCACCGTGCTCGATGTGGTCACCACCGATCTCGACTCGACCAGCGTGCATGTGAAGTTCTCCGAGGAAGGGTTCGGGAAACTGTTCGAGGCGCTCGACGAGATCCAGTACGAATATGTGCTCGTCGGGTGGTATCATTCGCATCCGGGGCATACCTGCTTCCTCAGCTCCACCGATATCAACACCCAAGAGACGATGTTCAAGCAACCGTACCATGTAGCGATCGTCGTCGATCCGATCAATATCGAGATCGGTGCGTTCACGGTCCGCGATCATAACCAGGTGGACCTGAACCTCGGTGTGTTCGAGTACGGCACGCCGCAGATACCATGGCACGAGATCTCGCATCATGTGGTGAAGCCGCCCACGGAAGCGGAGCGCGTGCTCGAGCCGGAGCCGGAACTGCCCGGCGTCCCCACCGAGCCGGAGCTCTACGAAGAGGCCGCGGAGCCCATGGAGCTGGCCGAAGAGCCAACCACACCGACGGTGGGCGTGGAAACGACGATGCCGGAACTCTCTCCGGCGCTCTATTACTCGTCGTTCGCGCTGCCCTTTGTGCTCGGCATCTTCGGCGGTGTTGCAGGCTGGTGGACGGTCAAGAATTATAACAAACGTTCATCGACGATCATACTGGTGCTCGGGATCGCGTTCGGCCTCCTCTGGCTCCTGATGGCATATAATGGCTTGTTTGGGTAGTGCGGTGAGCGGTTTGCGGGGTGCGGTTAGCGGTGTGCGGGGAGCGGTGTGCGGTTAGCGGGGAGCGGTGTGCGGT
>CAZSUE010000463.1:0-4619 GCA_964609045.1 uncultured archaeon
GGCGAGGTCTGGCATTTCGCCTATGCCATACTCCTCGGCGGCGCGCTCGGGTGTCTCGGTACAACCTGGACGGCGAACGAGGAGAGCCTCTCGGTCTTCTTTTCCAATTTCTACGACCATCTCCTCGCGGGGGAGATGGTCGGTGAAGCGTTACGGGTCTCACGGACCGCGCTCAAGACGACGCGGCCAGAGGATACGAGCTGGGCGTCGCTCATCTATTATGGTTATCCGTCCTATCGGATGCGATAAGGTCAATTGTAGAGCTACCCTGACCCCACCTGATGGGCTGGATCGGGGGGACATCGACGATGAATGTAGATCCCGTCACCCAAACCGCTCCACAACCTCTGCTAACGCCCGATACTACTATATTCCATTACTAATCTACTTGCTTAATTATCTGCTTGAGTGTTGGCGTTTGTGAGTTAGTGGCTAAAGATTACTTTTCTTAAGTTCGTAGGCATTTCGGAGAAGAGAAACGTCAAGTCAAGGGGCTCATTCCAGGCAGAGCACCTAACCAATATATTTTTTGGCAAAAATCTAAATACTCAACCCTTTGAATGGAATGAGCCAAGGATGTGGTATCGTGTCCAATGAGGGAGCGTCGGTCCCGGAACGAACCGTGCTCGGCAGTATCGAGGAGATTCATGCGTTGGGGCGCGATACGCGCGCCGTTCGGGTCGCATATATCCATTTCGACGACGAGGATCTCCACTCGTTGGTGAACCGTTGCCGCGCGCTCGAAAAGCTCGAGATGGAATATGCAGTAGGTATCAGCAATACGGGTCTTGGACACCTACTGAAATTGGAACAGCTGCGGGTCCTGAAACTTCATGCGCCTTCCATCTCCGACGTCGGGCTCGAGACGCTGTCCAATATCAATAGTTTGGAGCAAATCGAGCTGCTTGCCATGGACGCCCTTCTCGACGATGGGGTCGAACATCTGGCCGCACTCCCGAACCTAATTGTCTTCACCCTCCACCAGTCCAATATTTCCGACGAGAGCCTCAACGCGCTTTCGACCATCGCCACCCTGGAGAAGCTCGACCTCTTCAACGGGTACGCCGTCACCGACGCGGGCATGAAGGATATCGCCGCCCTTCCCAACCTGAGAGAGCTGAATATCGAAGGTTGCGGGAATATCACGGATACGGGGTTGCGTGAGTTGCGTGCGTGTCCGAGCCTCCGTAGATTGCGGGTGGGCTCGAACGGGATCACCGCTCGTGGTATTATCGACTTGTCCAAGGCAGTAGCGCTGGAGCGGCTGGAGGTCGCACCCTACGGCGGCATATCCTATGAGGCGTGCTTCGACCTCCAAGCGAGGCTGGACGGGTGCCAGATACTCTACGACGGGCAAGTATTGGAGCGCATCGATATTCCGACATTCTGGGAGCGATGGACGGCGATGGAAGATGGTGACGCGCACGACGCGGGCAATAAAATGGAGGGGACGCTGCCGCCGTTCGAGCACTGGTACGAGGCGCTCATCGAGTACCTCTCCGCGAGGATCGCGGCGCTGGCGGCGGCCGATGCGGCGCGTGAGCTTCGATTGGCGGAGGCGCTGCTGGTTCGGAAACCGTTTTCCGACCCAAGCTATCGCAGAGACACCGCGATGCTGCAATTGATACCGCTCATGAGGACCGCGGACGAGCGCGTGCGGATGTACCTGAAAATGAACAATATCCTGATCGCACCTTTCCTCAACACCGAGACCGAACGGTTCATCGCGTTGCTCACCGAGGAAGAGACCGCGACCGTTCGGACGGTGATCGAAGGCATGGATCTGAACGAAGCCTACTGGCGCCCGGTGGGGAAATTTGTCCTCCGCGTCGCGGACGGCACGATCGCTCCGCCGGCACAATCGAAGCGCGGTGCACGCTCGTTCTCGAACATGAAACGCCTCGCACAGAAGATCATGGATGCGACCTATTGTCCGATCTGCCATACCCAGTTTGGTTTCTCCGAACGCGGCCAGGAACGGTGCGACGCATGCTGGGAGAAGAGCTTCGATGATTGGAGCGAGATGGCCGAGGAGATGGAGCGGCGGGAGCGACGTGCTGGGTGAGGGGTGATGAAATGATCGGTCCAAAGGAAAGGGGCGGTCCATACCATGGTGAAAGAATGGGGCAAAAGAGCGCGTCGTGGATGCGACGCTACGCTCAATTCTTCACCGTTCGACCTCAGTACCGGCATTACGATCGGCGACCTGGTAGAGATGGGCGCGCCCGCGCTTGCCGACCAGCTCGATCACATCCGCGTTCCGGAGACAGTACGCCATCTTGCGCGCCAACGCGATCCTCATATCCAACCGTTCGGCGATATCGTTCGTGGTGAACGATGGCCCGAGGTGCTTGGGGAGCAGCGCGAGGAGGTCCGTCGTATGCTCGAACAGCCGTCGATCCAGCACCTCCAGCAGCCGCCGCTCCTCCACCGCCCACCCACGCCGGCGCCAGTTCCGTTTCCTACCGACGTACCGTCGCACCTCTTCTTCCTGGATCAATACGACCTCGAGCGAGAAATGGGGGTGGATCAACAGATGCGGGAAGCTCACCAGTTCCCCGAACAGTTCCTCGACCCTCCCCCTCTTAGGCGACTTGCGACGGTTCGTTCCATCGTTCTCATCATTTTTCCGCTTGAGGAGCCATTTCTCGTATGCGACGGGATAGATCAACCGTATCCGATAATTTCGGACCAGCTCTCTCAGCTTCGAGCGGATAGCGGTGAAATTACCGGTCTGGACCTCGATGAGGAGCCCGTCGCGCACGATGTCGATGATATAGCCGTCGAGCGGCACCTCGAAGCGGTCCCCTGGCTTGGCGTACCACTCCTTCAACGACGCATGGAGCGGGTGCTCGTTCAATACGCCGATACCCGAATTTGGACTGGAACCCGCACTTGAACCTGACATCTCCATCTCACATCCCGCACGAATCTGGCCGCGATACCGATGCTGTAAGCATATGCCGCATAATATAAAAGGAATGCATGAATGGATGGAACCATTGGTGTGATGGTTGTTCTTCGACGGGTGTGTTACGACCGTTTGGTCCATGATCGAGAGTTCCGGATCGTTCCAGCTCCGGCGATGCCCGGCTAAGAGAACCGATCCCTCTATTGATCCCCGCACCAAACAGAATGCCGGGGGCCGAGCCCGGTCCACACCCTCGACTACGATGGATGCCAGTTGAAAGGGCGTCGGTATCGTCCCGGATCATTGGTCCCGATCATTCACAGCCTCTTTTGGCACCGGTTGGCGTGTGTCTGGCCGGGGGCGCGGATGAGGTTATCGGGATCGATATCTCCAAAGTTAGGAGGTTAGGAGGCTAGGTGTAGTGTAGGTGTAGATGTAGGTATAGGTGCGGAGAGCGGTGTATCGCCCACGAACGAGAACAAAGGTGAGTAGAGCACCAGTCCCGGTCAGACAATTTTCCTACGGGTATTAAATACCATAATGCGTCTCGTTGCCTTCAGGGCCAGGCACCATAAACGATGCGGAGCTGCCCTCGCATGCACAGATCGATCCGGCGCCGCCTCACCGCACCCTTCCGCGCGCTTATCGGGACATCGCAGCGCAAAAAACGGACGAGGAGGGGAGGGACTAACGCCGCAACCCGCACAAATAACACGATGCAGTGGTACTACTTGAGGCTGACCGCCAACCCATTTCGAATCATGCGCCCGAGGTTCTAGTACTTGGTCTTTTCGGGTAAAGTATAAGTAGAGGTTTAACCGCACCCTCGTTCTCGGTCAGCCACACTTGCCCTCGATGGTCAGGATATCGCCGTAATGGTTCTGAAAGAGGTCGCACACCGATCCAAAATCGCTCTTGTCGAAATTATAGCGGCGGACATCTTTTTTCGAGAAGAAGAGCACCTTCTTTTTCTTGTTCAGCTCGATGCTCAGCCCGCAATCGGTCAACTTTTTCTTGACGAGAACGGATCGCATCGCGGATCGCGGTATCACCGTGACCCATTTCAGCGTCCTATTGTATTTCTTGACCTTCTTCTTGAGGTGTTTATGTTCCTCTTTTGAGGCGTCGTCGCCTTCCGGGAGCGCGGCCAATTTCTCTTCGTATTTTTTCAGCTTCCGTCGGTATTTGTCATACATCTTCGGTGTCACCGGCTTGAAACGGTCGGCATCGATGTAATCGTCGCCTCCGGAGAGGATCTTCGTGAGCGCGACATGGACTCGGTCAGGGAGGATGTAGACATGATAATAATCGCTCATCCTCGAGTTGTATGCATCGAAGTACGGCTGCTCCTTCGTTTCACCCATCACATCACCCCATGTATTGGCTGGCTAAAGCGGTCGCCCGACCCGGTCCAAGCACTGGCTGTCCGCTCGACTATCGATCGATGGACGGATCGCTCACGCCATTCTATCGCCAGTCACTCTCCGCTTCCACAGCGCCCGGGTCACCCGTCCGGAATCTATACCCTGATACACCTTCATATGACTTTCTATCGATATTTATGAGAAAGGAACAATGCAAAGCGGGTCAGTTCCAGAGCTATGTTCGATCGGCCAGAGGGGTGGTATGTCTGTTTGATCTGGTCGAACGAGGGAGGGAGGGAGGGCCAGCTCGAAAGCGGCGGGCCACCTGGGTGCGAGTTATATCC
>CAZSUE010000464.1:0-4617 GCA_964609045.1 uncultured archaeon
GAACATGGCCAAAGGGAGTACCCTTTGCCAATATTCAGCAGAAACGGTTCCTTCGAGTACGCCATAGTGCTACGCACTGTCAGTCTTCCCTCGCGCCGATGGCGCTTCGCGAATCGGCCACGTTTTGCTGTGCGAATCGGCAAGCCACTGAAACACCTGCGGTGATTTCCGTGCTGCGGTTTTCTGCGAACAGTGCAAAATTTCGAACCCCTTCGGAAAGTATGACAAAGTGTCGATGTTCGAAATTGTTACACGATGGTGGGTTGGCGACACCATAATCGACGGGGGGGGCAAGCGGTACATTTGCGACACTATCCGCTTGATGCACCATCGGTCATCTTGCCTCGGGAGGAGCTGCGATAGGGCGGCCAGCATCCTCCTGGCAATAGAAGATCGATTGACATGACAGGAGTGGCCGACGCAAAACGCCAGACGCCAGACGCAAGAGACCCGACGCATGACCCACCGCCCTTTCATCCAAACGACACACAAGTACCCGTAGAAAAGAACGCAGTTCTCGGGCAAAACAGCAAAACGAGCGACGATCGCGCCCTGGAACTTGCTATCTATCGCATGGCGACAACCAAAACTTAAATAGTATGGTGCCAATGCCTGTCATGCCAAGAAATGACATGGGCAGTAAACGGGTATTGGTGTCTCTATGGTACGACGATTAAACCGGAATATGGGATGGGTGGTAACGCTCCACCATTTTATTACATATCATTGTCAGTAATCCCATTGGACGGTTGATCGATCGAATGCTATGGTATGGTTTTTGAAAAACCCGGAAACGAACGCGCTCTTGTCGTTCTCGTTTTTTTCCTACGGTTCGGTCGTCTGGACCGCTCGATGGGAGTCGAACGAGGGGTGGTCCCACTCACCGTTCGGCCCGTCATAGCCATATGATATGATATGATATGATATGGACCCATTTTCTCGTCTCTCTCGATCATGGACCTAGACCATGGACGACGGACCATAGACCATAGAAGATAGACGATAGACGATAGCCATATGAGACACCCACCCACCGCCGCGCATCGTCATGCTTAGCTGAAAAGACCCAAATGAACAGAAGAACGCACTGAACACCAACGGAGGAAAAACGCGATGGATATTGCAGTGCTGGGAAGCGGACGGCTCGCTGATCGAATACTGAAGACGGTCATGACCGAGTATTATTCCTGGGTCATTACGATCGGCCCGGATGGCTCGCAACTGGAAAAGAACGAGCAGCCGAAGCTGGTCCAGATCACCGGCTAATGCATGTTGGACCCTATCGGAGCGACGCATCGAGCTGTCAATCGCGGTGAGATCAACCGCGGGACAGGACATGTGCGCATGCTGAAAGGGGTCGAAAACGATACTGAGGGCGATCGACCGACGAACGACGACCTTCCGCATGCCAGTCGACGCGCCCAATGACAACGAGGTGTTGATATGGTACACGCATCCTTCAACCCACAACAGTTGCAAGCTATCCATCGTGTGATCGAGGATTATAACGCCTGGTGTGACGAGAAACGGTCGCTCACCGACCAATAGCCATGCCGGAAGGCAGACCGCGAACACCGTTCTGGTTCGGCCGCCGATCAACGCGTCGGACCATACCTTTTTTTTTATTTTACGCTACTCGCTTTTTTCTATCGATAGAACTGGGGCGGACGCGGGACAGATGTTAGTGAACGGGGGCAAAACCCGAGATGATCGTGGGTCGCCCAATATGAAAAACCACGGGAAACGGCCGAAAAGAGAACGCTCTACTCCGCACCCAACCTCCGGTCCATTCCTCTTGCCTTATGTCAATAGTTCGTCGATGCGCGTGGTCAACCGCTCCAGCGTATCGAAATCCGAGGTGGTGAGCGCTTTCTTCGCCTCCTGGAGGAGCACCGTCGCTTTCGCCACATCGGAGCGTTTTGAACTGGCCTCACGGATACGCATATCCAGCTTGGAGATGATCGAAAACGCGTTCTTCATGAGATATTGGCGTTTCGTTTCCAGCGCGTCCTTCTCCGCCCGTTCCAGCGTGTCGCGCGCCGTATCGAGCGCGCCCTCACTGATCTGACGCCGCGCATCCTCCAGCGTCGACTCCGCATCGTCCACCGCGATGCCCAGTGAACTGGTGCTATTGATCGTCGACTCCACCGCCACCATCCGCTTTTTCACATCCAATAACGCCTCCACCGTCTCCACCGTCTCCATCAACCCCGCGAGGTCCTGCTGTTTCGCATGGTCCATCGCCTGCGCGAAGTACGGCTTGACACCTTCTATCGGCTCGCCCATGATCTGAAGCTCGTCCATGGCGTGTTTGATCGTCGACAGCGCATCTTTCGTTTTTCGCGCATTGTAGAGCACCAGCGCCTTCTCCGCCATCTTTTGCGCTTGGACCGCGTACTCCTTCGCCTTCATATACTCTTTCTTCGAGAACTCCGCCCGGGAGCGTTTGAACAATGCGTCCGCTTTCGTAATGTCAGCCCCCATCTTACGGATCCGCTCCAACACCGGTTGGACCGCGTGGATCACCTCGATCGCCTGTTGCGACAAGTATTTCTTGCGAAGCTCCTCGATGTGGTCCTCCGCCGCACTGGCACGCTCGTAGGCCAGCTCGTACGATTCTTCGGCGAACGCGGTCTTGGCCTCTTCGAAAACGCGTTTCGGGCGCGCGATCTCGACATCGTTCTCGATGAGCCATTCCAATAAACGCGTCACTCGCTCCAGCGCATCGGAAGCGCGGTTTCGCAAATACTGGATATGCAGCGCTTCCAACGCCGCAGTGGCATCGTTCGCAAGATCTATGGCAGTCTCGAACTCACCCGCGCGATAGCTCGCATAGGCATGGTGGTACTGTTCCTCGACATCGTCGATATTGAGCGGGAGCGATTCCAACCGCCTCAAGAGTGAGTTGGTCCGATCCAGTGCGCGTGTCACCTTCCCCTCTACATGATCGTGGGTGAGTGTGTCGCATTCGCGAAGCGCGCGTTCTGCGTGCTCCATCGATTCCTCATACCGCTGCGAATCGTACTCGAACCGGGCGAGCTTGAGCGCGTTCGCCACATCGGCCAGATCGATGGCCGGATGCGATCGAAGCGACTCTTCCAGCGCCGTTCGCGCACGAGCGATGCCCTCGTCGGCGAGGCCACGGTAATGGTCTCTCCGCGCCTGCGCAAGCGCGTGCTCAACCATCCGTGGCAGTCGTTCCAGTTCACCGAACTGTTCGTTCCGCAACCACATCTGGCCCTGTTTCAATAACGCACGGGCGCTCGACACATCCACCGATTCGTTCGCCACCGCCTCGATGCGACTTTTAACTTCAGAGAGCATGCGCGTGTTGCGTGACAGTACATAGTTCCGGCGCGACGATTGGGCGCGTTCTTCCGCACGCTTCGCCAGCTCGCGCGCAGTACTGAAATCCTTGCGCTTCAACATCGCCCGCGCCTTTGCATGCAACGCATCCGCCTCGTGAACCTCTACGCCCATATTCCGTATCTTCCTGATCACATTCTCCGCGGCGATGATCCGGCTGATGGTCATCTCGGTGAGGTGCGCTTCGCGCGCCTCCGCCACATTCGCCCCCAGTTCCTCGCAGCTGGCACGGCACTTCGCAAACGCCCCCGCCTCGAACTGCTTGCGTGCCATACGATAGTCCGCTTCGAACACCTCGATCTCCACACCGATCTTCGCAAGATTGGAGACGGCGCTCTTCGCCTCGTTCAATGCATTTTGTGCAACCTTCGCCAGATGGCCGGTATGAACGAGGTCGGCGGTGCGCAGCGCCATCTGGGCATGGTCCGCCGCGGCGAGATGATCCTCCGCCTCCATCGCCTCACGCGCCGCATCCAATCGCGACCTCACATTCGCGGTCTCCAGCTCGAGCGCCGTAAGCTGCGCGAGCCGGTCTTCCGCATCGGCGATGCGCGTCTCGGCCTGCTCCACTTCGTAGTTCAGTTTCGCGTCCTCTGCCGCCGCCAGCGCACGGTTCGCGCGCCCAACGGCCGTATCGTAATCGTGGTGGATATACGCGTTGCGCGCAGAAAGGATGATCGATTCAGCCTCATCCAGCGGCACCTTCTTTTGCCGATAGCGGTTGATCACCGCGTTCGTCTTCGTGATCGCGCGCTTCGCCTCCTCCTCGCTCTTCTTCGTCATTGCACGAGAGAGCGTGCGGTCGATCTCGCCGAGAATGAGTTCGACCTTGGCGAACTCCTCGGCCGAGAGCGCGAGACGAACATCCTCGAGCATCCGTTCGGCGTCGGAGGTGTCGAGCCCCTCCTCCGCAAGGTGCGCGATCGACTCCTCCCGGGCTTGGACCTTATCGAGCGATTTGGTGAGCAAATGCTCGACCTGCGCCGATCTCGCGTTCTCCACCACCGCCGCCACGCCGCTGTTAGCCGCGAGCAGATCGCCGTCCTCGAGCTTCTCTTCACAAGCAGCCAGATCGCGCTCCATCGCGGAGATGTCCACACCGAGATTGCGGACCTTGCGCAACAAAGCCCTCGCATCCTCGATCCCGTCCGCCACCTCCTCTGAGAACGCGCGCTCCTCGTCTGCGACAATGCGCTGCGCATGCTCGACAATCTCACCGAGCTTCGCGTAGTTATCGTGCTTCGCATACTC
>CAZSUE010000465.1:0-2641 GCA_964609045.1 uncultured archaeon
ACCAAACGGACCCTGTAATATTCGCTACACCCCGGCGTCTTGCTACCTTCCCGTTCCTTTGTCGTCCCTCTCTTTCCTTTGACTCTATTGACCCTTTACCCTTTACCCTTCACCCTTCACCCTTTACCCTTCACATCCCAACAACTTCAGACAACACGAGGTATCGCTATCGAACTCAACTTGGATCTGCACGCACATTCCGGCTATGCCGGCGGCGTGGGCAACACCTCGCTGGCCAAAGCGCAAGCGGTGGCGCCGCTGAAAGGGATCGACATCCTCGCCACTGGCGACTGTCTCTATCCCGCATGGTTCGAGCATCTTAAGAACGAACTGGACGAGGACACATCGCACCCCGGCACCTTCGTCCTCACCGAGGACGCACCGGTGCGGTTCGTGCTCCAGACCGAGGTCATCCTCACCGCCGAGATCGATTTCGTGCGGCGCGGGAAGGCGGGCACCGGCCGCAAGCAGGTGCATACGGTGCTCCTCTTCCCCGATCTCGAAGCGGTGGCTGCGACCATCGACCTCCTCGAACGCTGGGATGTCAAGAATACCATCGGGCGCCCGTTCATCAAGTGCGCGTCACCGGAGGAGGTGGCCGAGCGGTGCTACGCACTGCGCGCCATCGACGATACTATCGAGATCGTCCCCGCGCATCTCATGACACCGCAGGGCGTGTTCGGACCGAACCGGCCCGTGGACTGGATGCGCGATTTCTACCACGACGCCGTCGAGCTGATCCATATGGTGGAGACCGGTCTCTCCGCCGACCCGATCATCCTCGGCCAGATCCCCGAGCTGGACGATTACGCGCTGATCTCGAACAGCGACGCGCATTCGCCCGCGCTGCATCGCATGGGCCGCGAGTTCACCACCGTCGACGTCGGCCGCCCGTCGTACGAGGCGATCGTCCACGCGCTGCGCGAGAATCGGATCGTGCGCACCGCGGAGTTCAACCCCACCGAGGGCCGCTATTTCCTCACCGGCCATCGCGCCGGCAAGAAGGATCATGGGGACGGGTACTGCGTGTTCTCGCCGAAACATACCCCCGAAAACGGCCGCTGCCCGATCTGCGGGAAGAAGCTGACCGTCGGCGTGCTCGAGCGCGCGCTCGCCCTCGGCGAGGCGCAGGGCGACGCGCGCGCGTTCGGGTTCCTCCCGAAAGGGACACCGGATTTCGTGCACATGGTGCCGCTCATCGAGATCATCGGCCATGCGAAGGGGATCAAGACGCCGACCTCGAAGCGCGTGCGCGCCGATTACGAGCGGGTTGTGGGCGCCATCGGGTCGGAGTGCGCGCTCTGGGCGCTATCCGCCGATGCGATCGCAACCGCGCTCGAGGGCGTCGTCGACGAGGCGATCATCGAAGCGATCACCACGGTGAAGGCGGGCGCGTTCTGTTTCGAACCGGCGGGCTACGACGGCACCTACGGCGATCTCCATATCGGCGAGGATCGCGATTTCTTCGATGTCCGCGAGATCCATTACGACGGCGCGCACCAGGCGATGCTGAGCGAGGAGTTCGAATGATGAAGACGAGGTGGTTGGAATTCGGTGCGACATCGCGTGCGCCCCGCCTTCAGAGCAGCGAAGCGTTAGAGTTTGGCCGGACCGTTAAAATACGATGTCGCGTCGCCCGAACTGCGTTTTTGTAGCGTATTTGGTGGCCCGCACCAGCTCATTCCAGGTGATACTCGTGGTGGAGCGAGGACGACGGTGCACTCAAGCGACTATATAGTCTTTGCTCAAAAAGGTTAAGTACGAGAGCCTTTAGCATCGGGAACGAACATTTGTTCTCGGTCAGCCCCGTTCACCTCCGCGTCACATATGACGGCGGTGGACAACCTCCTAAACCTTTCCAACCGTTGGATCATAGCCATTATTCGCGGTCCGAACCGTTCAGGTCGGTGCCGCCGTCGTCTCCCTCTCCCTCACCCGCACCCACGATCGGCGCATCCCACTCAATGGCATCATCCTCATCCCCTCCCTCGCGCTCTTGCTGGCGTGCGATGAACTCGCCCCAACCGAGGTCGTCGTCGGCCCGCTCCAACTCCGTATCCGTCGCAGCTTCAATATCTCTCTCAATATCTTCCGTCATATCCTCGCTCGCGACACGACTCTCGCGGGAGCCATGCTCCTCCGCATCAGTGGTCTCTTGCGCTTGCGGTCTCGGATCGCTATCCGTTGCGGGCACGGCGGGGAAGAGTGATCGGAGCTGCTCGCGGCAGTCCTCGAAGATATCGGTCCTTCCGCTCCAATCCATGAAATCCGCTCGATGCTCCACTTCGATCCTATCGAGCACCGCCCCCGCCCTCTTGGCAAGTTGTTTGGATCGCCCGCCGGTGAAGATGATGGCGAGGTATGCGTACGCACCGCGTTCCAATAGGATCTTACTCTCCCCAAGCCGCAGCTCGTCGAGGACCCAGTCGCCCTTGCGTCCGGTCTCGCCGTCGCCGCCGTCGCGCGCGGCGAACGAGTCTGCGACGAAATCCTGCACCGCCGTGAACATCCCGCTGAGGATATCCTCGTCGATCTGCTTGTTCTCGCGCGCACTTTCGTGGAGGATCAGCGTGCCCTTGCGGTGGATGAGGAAGATGTCTTCGATCTCGTACGGCCGGCCGCGGATGATGAAGAATGCAAC
>CAZSUE010000465.1:2651-4615 GCA_964609045.1 uncultured archaeon
ACGAGAACGACGACGACGATGATGGCAAAGAGCGCCCACACCAGCCAGCGATACGCTCGGCCCGCACTATCGCGTGGGGCGGGCTGGACCGTCACGCGGAACTGTGCGGTGGTGTTGCCGCCACCGGGGTCGCGCACATGGACGGTGACGGTATCCGACCCGGTGGCGTCGTATGCAAAGAGGACGAGCATACCGTGGTGGGTGATGTTCCCCACGCTTGCGCCGTCGATCGCGAGCTCGATGATGAGATGTGGGTCGGTGTCGTCGATATCGTAGATATAGGGGCCGAGATCGAGCACCCAGCGCTCGCCCACAACGCCAGTTTGCTCGGGGATGTGCCCGATAAGCGGCGGGTCGTTCACCGGGAGTACGGTGACCGTGATATATTCCACGATGCTCGAGCCGTACCTATCGGTAACGCGGAGGCCGATCGTTTCGGTCCCGCTCCAGTTCGGTGCGCCGGCGAGGTCGACGCGCCCGGAGGGGTGGACGGTCACATTGACTTGATCGGCGTCGATCGCGCCGAACTGCGCTGGTGCGGCGTATGAGAAGAGTGTGGCGAGATCGAGCGCGTTCTCGAGCCGTTCGTCCTCGTCGAAGCTGATCGTCGGGAGCGGGCGAACCCGTTCGGGCGGGAAATGGTCGACCACACGGACGGTGAGGATGGCGCCGGTGACCGTTTCGTCGTCGCGGACGCTGACGGGGACCTCGACTGTCTCACCCAGCGCCTCTGCGTCGAACGCCAGCACAATGATCATGCCCTCCATAAAACGCACATTTTCGTGCGCCGACTCGACGACGAGCTCGCTGCGGTTCGTATCCACATCGGATATATACGGCGCGAGATCGAACTGGCGCGGGAGATCGTAGCGCACGGAGACGGTGGGCAGCGGCGCGATGACGGGCGCGTCGTTCATAGGGAGGATGCGCACATCCATCGGCGTCTGTACGAACGCGCCCACCGGGTCGGTCGCGCGCACGATCACTTGCACCGCGCCGTTGGTATCGTTCATAGGCACTAGATCGATCCACCCGTCGTCGTAGATGACGATGTCGAGCTCCACATGGGTGGTGAGCTGGATCAACTGGTAGCTGTAGCTGAGCACATCGCCGGGGTCGAGGTCAGCGAAATGATCGTCGAGATCGAGCACCGCGCGCCGCGGCGTATCCTCGTCCAGGGTTACGGGTGGCAACGGGCGTGTGAGCATGGGCACCTGGTCGTTGGTGACATGCACGATGAGCCAATCCTCACGGTACGCATTCCTGTCGGTGATATTGAGCGCCACCGTGCGGCTGACGCCGAGGAATTGCTCGGGATAGTTGAAGGTCAGCGTCACATTATCCGCGGCGATATACGCGGGGTCGTCAGTGGCGATGCTGATGGCGGAGAGCGGTGTGTCGACATCGGAGATGTACGGTGCAAGATCGAGGTGGTAATCGACGCCGAAATGGACGAAGATCTCGTGCGGGAGGTTCGACACCACGGGCGGGTCGTCCACCGGATGGATCGTTACCGTAAACGAAGTGGTGGTCTCCAAGCCGCCGGTATCGGCCACCGCAAGAGTGACGGTGGTGTTGCCATATGCATCGCGGACCGGGCGCACCGCGAGCGAATCCACCTCATTGTCGATGACGATATGGACGAGTGAACGATTATAACCGATCACCTCCCAGCTGAGCGCGGACGGTTCATCGCGGTCGTCGACGGCAACCCCATTGAGCGAAATAACAGCGGGCGCCGCGTCCTCTTCGAGCTCGATATCGGCGAGCGGTCGGTTCAATCGCGGTGGGGTGTTCCCGCCGACCACTCGTACCTGCGCGCCCGCTGCGGCGAGCGAATATCGGCCATCGGCACTATCGCGGTAATGGATCCACACCGTATTCTCGATGGTCGTATCATTCCCCGCCGTCGGCGTCACTTGCGTCCGGAGCCGTATCGTCAGCTGCGTATCAGACTGGAGCGT
>CAZSUE010000466.1:0-4612 GCA_964609045.1 uncultured archaeon
AACATCGTCTACTACAACGGCACAATCGTCACCGACGAGTCCGCTGCGAGCAGCGACCCGGTGAATGTCAGCGTCGACGATAACGACATCCCCACCGCCGAGGACGACGATACCACACCTATCCCCGAGACCGGTGAGATGATGGAGTTCAACCTCTCGATCGAGGACAATGTGAACATCGCCTCCATCAGCGTCACTTACCAGTTCCAGAACAGCGACGGCACCTATGCACCGCTCATGAGCGATGTCGCCATGATGCACCAGAGCGGCGGACCCGCCGGCGAGGAGACCTTCAACCTCAGCGTAGAGGTGCTGCTCGACGCGATCAGCCTCAACTATCACTTCACCGTGGACGACGGGACCAATACGGTCTATGTTGGAGCCAACGGCATCCAGACAACGGAAGACGCAGTGGTGCAGTTCACTTCAGCGGTCGCCGATGTGATCCTCCCCACCGACGCGGTCGACCTCACGACGCCGCTGCCGCCCACCACCGGCGACTTGCTCACCTACCAGCTCGAGGTGTTCGATCATGTCAATATCACCGATATCTGGGTGATCTACAACTACACCCATTCCACCGGTGAGGTAGACAACTGGACCACAGACATTGCGATGGATCATCTCTCCGGTGCGCCCGGCGAGACGCGAACATTCGACCTGGAGACCATGGTCCCGGCCGACGCCACCGAGCTTCATTACTACTTCAGGATCTCGGACGGAACCAACGAACGGTTCTTCGGCGCCGATGGGTTTGGTATCCGCGATGCGGTCGAAGTCGCGCCGCTGAGCACTCCCGTCGTCGACAACGACGCGCCGGACAATCTCACCGACCTCAGCACCGCGCCCACCACCGACGACCCGTTCGCGTTCGCGCTCGAAGTGCGCGATAATTGCGATGTCGACGCGGTCACCGCATGGTACATGATCGAGACCGCATCGACCGGCATGCCCGCGGACTGGACCTCGCTCGCGCTCACGCACCAGTGGGGCAACGCCACGCTTATCGAGTATTTCGAAGAAGAACTCGATGCCGCAGAGGACGGAGTGATGGTCTACTACTACTTCCAGATCAATGACGGGACCTCGGACTATTATTGGAACGGCACCGAGATATTCGACGACGCGGCCAACGCATCCGCCGATCCACTCGCGCTCGATATCGTCGACGACGACGACCCGACCGACGGCGAGTTCACCGGTGCGCTCACCGTTACCACTAACGACCCGTTCACCGTCCATGCGAACGCCACCGATAATATCGATGTCCTCTCCGCAACGCTCTGGCTCAGAAGACAACAGCTCGGGTCGAGCTGGCAGTCCATTGCCATGACCGAGACCACCGACGGCGGACCGCTGGCAGAGAGCCAGTTCGCAATCGACTATGCCGATCTCCCGATCGATACCAGCGACGGCGTCGACTACTTCTATTACATCGTCTTCGAGGATGCGGCTGGCAACTCGCTCAAGCTCCCCGAGACCGGGAATGTGATGATCACCGTCGTCGACAACGACGCACCCACCGATGCGGACGCCATCGGCGATTTCAACGCCACCACCGACGATCCGTTCACCATCACCGGTACCGCCATCGATAATGTCCAACTAACCTCCGCGACACTTTATCTCCGCGAGAACAACACGGTGAACTGGACCAGCTATTCGATGTCCATGACGCAGTCCGGCGGCCCGGGCGGCGTGACCGAATTCTCCGCAACCTACACCCAGCTCAAGAACGCAGGGGTCATGGACACCACCGACGACACCGATTGGGAATACTACATCATCTTCCACGATGCGATGATGCTTAGCGACCAAGTCGCAAACGCCACCGATCCGTTCACGATCAATGTGACCGACAACGACCCGGTGGTGCACATCGGCGGTACGGGCAATATCATCACCTTTACCGGCCAGACATTTACCATTACCGAGTATTTCGTCGACAATGTCGCCGTGACAAATGTCACTATCTATTATCGCAAATACTACGACCCAAGCTGGCAAGAGTACGAGATGCCACTGGTCAACGCGACGCTCAATGAATACGCGGTCGACAGCACCGAACTCGGTATCGAGACGATGGACGACGATACGAACTGGGAGTACAAGATCGTCGCGACCGACGCCATGGGCCTCACCACTATATCACAGTACAACGAGACACTCCCATGGGGTATCGAGGTGATCGATTCGATCATGCCCGAGGTCATCAACGGGAGTGGCCACTTCAACGCGACTACCGGCGAACCGTTCACCATCATGGCGAATTTCACCGATAACATCGCGGTCGCATCGGCCGAGGTCTATTATCGCAAGATCGGGACCGCTGACATCCAGCAGAGGAACATGATCGAAGGCGACACCGGTGAGTTCTCCATCAATAACACGATGATGGACATTGCAACCGCCACCGACGATACGAACTGGTACTATTACATCCTCGGGTTCGACGAGACCGGGAACTGGGTCGAGTACCGCCCCACACAGGCGTCCTCGTTCCTCATCACCGTCAACGACAACGACAAACCCGATGTGCCGGAACTGGTCTCCATCATCGACGGCTACGGTCATGCCTACCCCGATGAGCTCAAGTATCGCGGAACGGTGACCATCGTCGTCCAGACCGACGACAACATCGCCGTCGAGAACCTGACCCTCTGGCATGGACCGGTGGGCACAGGCACCATCATTACCAATGTGAGCACCCCCAACGAGCTGGGTGAGTACACTTTCACCTGGGAGACAACCGAGGAAGATAGTGATTACTATTCCACGCTCTATGTACAGGTCCTCGACACCGCCGGTAACCAGAACATCCTCGAGGATTTCCCCGAGATCTACATCGACAATCTCGCACCGGTCACCGAGGTCTCCGTCGGCTCGCCGCGCTACCGCGCCAATGAGAGCCATATCTGGAACATCTCGTCTTCGACGCCGATCACCCTTATCCCGAGCGACCGACCGCTCGTCGGTGCGTCCGGGTACGACGCTGTCCAGTATCGTATCGACGATACATGGAACGACTATAGCCGACCGTTCAACCTCAGCGGCTATACCGACATGCAGACCATCGAGTACCGGACCTCTGACGCAGTTGGTAACATGGAGCAGATCCGTTCCATCAGCCTCTGGATCGAGGACCAAGCACCGAGTTCGTCCGTCGAGATCGGTGACCCGAAGACCGAGGTCGGCGAGATGACCTATATCAACATGAACACGCCGTTCACTTTGACGGCGTTCGATCTCCCGCAAAGCCATAATGTTGGCGTCGAGAACATCAGCTATCGCAAGAACGATGGTGAATGGCTCACCTACGAAACGCCGTTCTATTTTGGTACGGAAGGCGAAGGTGCACACACGCTATCATTCTATGCCGTAGATCGACTCGGTAATAGCGAACAGATCAATGAGATCACCCTCTATATCCAGAACGCGGGACCCACCCTGACCAAGACGATCACGGGGCCGTATTACACCGAGGACGGCGTCCTCCACATTTCGGAGGAGACGACCTTCAATATCGCTCGCACCACGACGCGTCAGACCGATGATGTGGAGCTGGACCATTACTGGTACAGCGTCGACGGTGATGTCACCACCGTGGAAGGCCAGTTCATGAGCTTCGATCTCGCAGCGTATACTGACGGCGAGTACGAAGTGGCCTATGGTGCCGTAGACATTCTAGGGAACAACCGCACCGCCGAGTCGTTCACCATCATGCTCGATACCAGTGCGCCGACGGTGCCCACCATCACGCAACCGCAAGATGGACTGGCGACGAATGATGAGAGCATCGTTCTCAGCGGTACAACGGAGCCAAATGTCAATGTCACCCTCGATTACGCCGACGGCCAAACCGTCCAAGCGGATGCGCAGGGCCGCTTCGAGTTTGAAGTTACTCTTGAAACCGAAGGGAACAACACGCTCACCGTGTTCGCTACCGACCTCCTCGAACATGACAGCACCACCACTTCCATCCGTGTCTTCCTCGATACCGTGCCGCCCACCGAAGCGCCCGTCGTGACGGTGACCAATAGCGCTGACAACCAACTATCGGTGGAGTGGGACCCGGTCGAAGATGCAGAAGAGTACATCGTCACCATCGAGGACAATACCGGCACCGTTGTCGCATCGATCAATACCACCAGCACCCAGATCAGTACGGGTACGCTCGAGAACGGTGTAGGGCATACCATCACTGTGGAAGCACGGGACATGGGCGGCAATTCGATCTCCTCGGAACCGATCGGGGCCACACCGGATATCGACTTGGACAATGACGGTGTCTATGACTATCTCGATCCCGACACCGACGGAGACGGAATCCCAGATGCGGAAGAGAATGAGTACGATTTCCTCGACCCGCGCGATCCAACCGATGCAGAGAAGGACGAGGACGGCGACGGCATCTCGAACCGTGAAGAGATCAACAAAGGCTACGATCCGTCGGAGGCCGAATCCCAACCGGAAGAGGGCATCCCGATGATCTGGCTCATACTCGTCATCATCATCGGCATTATCCTCATCGTCATTATCGCGCTCCTTGCACGGAGCCGGCGACGACCGCCCGAACCCGCTCTACCGCCCGTCGAAGAAGAGGTACGATACG
>CAZSUE010000467.1:0-4608 GCA_964609045.1 uncultured archaeon
TACGATAGGGATGAAGCGGATGCCAAATACGCTCCCGATCACGGTATCGATCTCGCTATCGTCTGCCAGCAACTCGAGGATAGCGCGGGCGTGGACCTCGTGGCGGAATTGCGTGCGAAAACAAGCGAGCTGCCGGTCATCTTCGTCGCCGACCATGGCTCCGAATCGCTCATGGTCAAACTCTGGAAGCTCAGCGTCGACGATTATCTCACCACGCCGGTGGCGGTTGACGAACTCGATGAACGGCTCGAGCGAGTGATCGGGAAACGACAGCGTATCCGTGAGCTTAAGAGCTGTCTCGAGGCGGATGAACGCGCTGCGCCGTTCATACTCCACGACCTCTATCTCATCAACGCTTCCGGGAAGCTCCTCTATCATCACAGCAGTAGCGCGATCAGCACAGTGGACGCCGACATCTTCAGCGGGATGCTCACCGCGGTGCGCTCGTTCCTCGCCGACTCGTTCGAGGATTTCGCCGGCGAGCTCCAGACCATCGATTATCACCCGCTCAAGATCGTGTTGGAATCCCAACCTAGCTTCTATCTCGTTCTCGTCGGCGAAGGTTCCCTCGGCGCTGGTACGCAAAGCGCGATCGCGAATGTGGCGGCGCGGTTGTCCGAGCACTGGGGTGAACGCATCGCGCGCTGGTCCGGCGATCCAGCGTTGGTCTCGACCATCGCATGTGAGCTCGCCACCATCGTCGAGCGGTTATCGAAATGAATATTGAACGGTGACCGGCGCCGTGCATATCGGTAGCGGGGTGGGCAGAGACCCGGGCTCATGCGCTGGGGCGTGCATGCTCCATGTGCCCCAGCTAGACGCTCGGTGGTTTCGTCCCAATTTCTCCGGCGTCCGCAACGGTACCTCGATTTCGAGCGGACCGTACGCTGTGAAAAAAGGTATATTCAAGCAGCACATTCCCCCGCCACGGTGATATGCCATGGGCCAGACGATCGTAGAAAAGATCATTGCGTCACATAGCGATGCCGATGAGGTTGCGCCCGGTGAAACGGTCTGGATCGATATCGATCTCCGCACCGCGCGCGATTTCGGCGGCGCCAATGTGATCAAACATCTCGAAGAGCATTACCCGGACGCACCTATCGCGGATCGGGACAAGAGCGCGTTCACATTCGATACGGTGATCCCGGCGAACAATATCCCATATGCGACGAACCAGCAGATCATCCGCGATTTCGCGAAAAAGTGGGATATCAAGGTCTATGATATCGATGAAGGGATCGGCTCGCATGTGAATATCGAAAAAGCCCTCACGCTCCCCGGTGAGATCCTCGTGGGGACCGACAGCCATCTCAATATCATGGGCGCGGTCGGTGCGTTCGGCCAGGGGATGGGTGATACCGATATCGCGTTCGCGATGAAGTCCGGCAAGAGCTGGTTCGAGGTCCCGGCGAGCATGAAGCTCACCCTCGAGGGCGAGCCCGGACCCAATACGAGCCCGAAGGATATCGTGCTCTATGTCCTTCGCGAGCTGGGTTCCAAGGGCGCGTTGGGCAGGGCGGTGGAGTACGCGGGCTATACCGACACGCTCGGGCTCGCGGGGCGCATCACCGTGGCGAGCATGGCCACGGAAATGGGCGCGATCATCGCGTTCATCCCGCCCTCGAACGAGGTGCTCAAACATTACTCCGCCATACGCGGCGAGACTATCGAGGGCGTGTACGCCGACGAGGATGCAGCCTACGAGCGCGAAGTGACCCTCGACCTCGACGGGCTCACACCGCAGGTGGCACGACCGCCGAACCCAGATAATGTCGTGGACGCGGCGGCACTGCGCGATGTGGAGGTCGACACCGTCTTCCTCGGCTCATGCACCAACGGCTCGTACGATGACCTCGCGCACGCCGCAGAATTGGTCGAGGGTCGCCACATCGCGCCCGGTGTGACGGGGAAAGTGGTGCCCTCGACACGACAGGTCTGGGGGCGACTCCTCGACGAGGGGCACCTGAAGACCTTCTTCGACGCCGGTTTCGTGGTGAGCAACCCCGGCTGCGGCGGTTGCGCCTCGGGCCAGATCGGCATGACCGGCCCCGGCGAGGTCCAGGTATCCACGAGCAACCGCAATTTCCGCGGCAAGCAGGGCCCCGGCGAGACCTACCTCGCCAGCCCCGAGACCGCGGTGGCCGCCGCACTGCTGGGGCACATTGCACCGGTCTCCGATCTACTGGAGGTGGATCAATGAGCGATAGCAACGCTGCGCAAGATGGTCGACGGCCCACGAAGTTCACGGGCCGTGCCTGGATACTTCTCGACGAGGACAAAACACTCTACGACGATGTCGACACCGATCTGATCTATCATAACGAGCATCTCGCCGTCACCGATATCGAAAAGATGGGCCAGTTCGCATTGGGCAACCTCGATGGGTATGAGGATTTTGCCGCCAACGCCGAGCCCGGCGATATCGTCTTTGCGGGATCGAACTTCGGCGCCGGCAGCTCGCGCCAGCAGGCGGTGGACTGCTTCAAATCGCTCGGGATCAATTGTATCGTGGCGCGATCGTACGGCGCGATCTATAAGCGCAACGCGATCAATGCAGGGTTCCCGATCCTCATCGCACCGGCGCTCACTGCCGAAATGCTTCGGCCGCTGATCCGCAAACCGGTCACCGTCTCGATGACCGACGCCTCTGTGACCCACGAGGACGAACCGGTGATCGACCTCGAGCCGGTGTCGCATGTCCAGCTCGCGATCTACCAAGCCGGTGATCTCTTCTCCTATGCGAAGCGGCTCGAGGAGGAACGCGATCAGGACTGAGACCGAAGCGTTCCAGGAGCATCGAACGCGTCCCGAGCCGCCAGCCACCATACCGCTGGGTGGCCAATGCCGTTGAGGAGGGGGCGACTGCACCGAGTAGCCGCATTGCGTTGCTTCCACCATCGTCGCTGGTTCCACCGCGCTGGTCACCAGTTTCGGTTACGTTTCAGCTCCGCTCATCTCTCATGGGATCATTTCAAATAGCTCGTTGCGCTCCTCTATTCTCGTCTGGTCGATCGATCCATAAGAAGGCCATGGTCACAATGAGACGCCTTGCGCATCTTGCGCTGTTTGTCGGGATGATGCTCGCACTCTCGCTCTTTCTGCATCTCTATGTCTTTTTCCATCTTTCCTTTCTTTTCGATATGGGGCATGGAGTGCTTTTCTGGATCCTCTTCAGCTTCGCTACGGTGTCGTTCATTATCGGGATGATGCTGGAGCCGCGCTGTAATCGTACCGGGTTCCGTATCTACTACATCGGCGCCGCGGTCTGGCTCGGGACGCTCTTCTATTTCCTCTTCACGCTGATCGGGTTCGATATCGTACGCCATATCGTGCCCGTCGACTATGACCTCGCCGGATATGTCGTCGTCACCATCGTCGCGGCAATCACGCTTGCGTCCGTGGTGAACGCGCTGTTCGTACGCGTTCGTCACATCCGCATCGACGCACCACAGCTATCCCGTACTGTCACGATCGCACACCTTTCCGATATCCATATCGGGTGTGTCCACGGCCCGGAATACCTCGCGAAGCTGGTGGAGCGATGCAACGCTGCGGGCGTCGACCTCGTTTGTATCACGGGCGACATCGCCGACGGGCCGCATCCGTACTCCGACGACGATTTCGCACCGCTGGGGAGGCTGCGCGCGCCGGTCTATTTCACGGTGGGCAATCACGATCATTACGCGGGGCTGGACCAGATCATCGAGATACTCCATCGGCTCGGGGTGCGCGTCCTCCGCAACGAAGCGATCACCATCGGCGAGCTGCAGCTCATCGGTATCGACGATTCGGAACAACGCGGCCACCTTTCGTCCGTGCTCCACCGGCTGCCGGTAAGGCCGCGGCCGTTCTCTATCCTCCTCTATCACCGTCCGGACGAGCTGGCGGCGGTGGCGAAAGAAGGGGTCGATCTCATGCTCGCCGGCCATACGCACAGCGGGCAATTCTTGCCGTTCAATATTATGACGCGCATGGTCTGGCCACGCTCGAAAGGGCTCTATTACTACCGGTCCTTGATACTCTATGCGTCGTCCGGTGCGGGGACTTGGGGGCCGCCGTTCCGGCTCGGGACCTCCAGCGAGATCGCCCTCCTCGAACTGGTGGGAAGAGAGCCGGTGCTTGAGCGTACGCGACAGAGTAAGCGCGAACTCGGGAGGTCCTCCACCCCGCGAACGCGGATCGATAGGAGTAGAATAGGAGTAGAATAGGAGTAGAATAGGAGTAGAATAGGAGTAGAATAGGAATAGAATAAGAATAGAACGAAGAAATTATGCATCAGCCCGATATGGAGCTGGTATGGTATCGGCGCGGTCGTAGAGATAATTGCGCGCAGAGACAGAGACAGAGACAAAGAAGAGGAGAGAAGCCAAATAAGCCATCGCACTAAAAATACCTTGAAACAAAAGCACCCATTAACGAGCTTCGTGAAGGAGTTGTTGTATCAGATAAAGTATATTCAGCAGAAACGGTCCCGGTGGGCTGCGATCCGCGACACATCGAAGATGTTCGGGGAGACTGACAGTGCCGGAGGCACTATGGCGTATTCTGCGAACATGGCCAAAGGGAGTACCCTTTGCCAATATTCAGCAGAAAGGGTTCCTTTGG
>CAZSUE010000468.1:0-4605 GCA_964609045.1 uncultured archaeon
TCTACTACTCTGGGAAAGATGAGCTGAACGCGCTCCTCGAGGCGTTCGGGCTGCGGAAGATCGAGGTATGATCGTTGGGTCGATGACCGGGAATATGAGGTTTGGATAGGGTAGGGTAGGATAGGGTAGGATAAAGTGGGGTATAATAGGGTAGGGTAGGGTAGGATGTCGGGGTGGGAGTCTTGCGCGCGAGAACAGTGGCCAACCCGATCGCGATGGCGCATTAGCAATGGCTACTGTTGGCGGCGATAGCCCCCACCGCCGCACAGCCGCTGGTGCGACTGTCGACCTATGGTTTGGCTGAGGCACTCGCCTCCTCCCCTCTTCTATCTGCGTTTTTCCGTGTGCATTTGCGGTTCTGTCTTTGGGTCCATCGCGGATAATGGCGTGCGCCCTTAAACCCCTGGCGCACCATTGCGCTCGTCCATATGAGGATAGGGCCTGACCCCGCCACCGAAACCGTCGCGATGATCACGAAAGGACTCCCGTCTCGCGAACATGCCTGGACCACCCCCATTGTCGCGGTGAGCCCGAACCGCATGCGAGAGGCAATCGTCGCAATAATACTGCGAGATCCGACGATCGGGTCCGACGAATGCCGATCAGAACATTCCTCTTCCAGCAGTCTTAGATTCTTGGCCGAGAATCGATCACGGTCCTCCTCTTCCAAGGCACGGATGAGTGGAGACCGCTCGTTTCTTCCGATGGTCCACCGGTCCTTCGTGGCCAGCAGTAGATCATAACGGTCAATTTCGAACCATCAGACAAGAGCGCGGTACTTGACTCCAAACAAAGCCGAATGCGCCTGGGTGATCCATCGTCCGCAGTTCTTCGATACCACCGCCGTCGCGTTCGGCACCACCCAGAAGTCGGGGTTGGAACAGACCCCATGCTATCTCGAACCTACGGCACTGAAATGGGGGTGCGCGGTGGTGGCGCGCGCGGGTGTGGAACATGTTCCGTTTGGGTACGACCCCTCCGACCGCGCCAAGCAGACGCGCAAGCGCCGCGCGCTTGCAACGCGGTTCTGTAAGGTGATGGAAGCGGATGACCGACCCGCGCCGTCGCTCTACGAACTCAGCTATTTCCTCCTCATGCGGCTCGTCATCAACGCCGCTGACGATAGCCCCGCCGATGCCGAATACTGGCAAGAACGCCGCTGGCTCGAGGCAGGGCGGCGCTGTTTTCTCGAAACGCCCCCCGAATACGGATCGCGCCCATCCACGCCCTCCCACTGAAGAAACTAGAACCGCAATAACGCCCCGACGCCCCCGAGCTCTTCCAGCAGCTCGTTATCACCGACGAACTCCAGTGCGGTCCCGATCCGTTCTGCGAACTCGATAAGCTCCTCGATCACATCCACCTGCGAGGTGGGCCCCTCACAGATGGGGCATTGATCCGGTTGCGTACCTGCCCGCACCAGTTGACAATTCTCACAGATCCACCCCGCCACGAGGTAATCCTTATCGACGAGGAGAAGCTCCGCGCGACCGCCTTGCACCGCCTCGAGCGTCTCGTTGAGCCCGTACACGCCCAACCCGTTCTTCAGTATCTGTTTCCGAAGCAGCTTCACCGCCTCGTGGCTCGTGCGGGTCTCTTCTTCGGCCACGCGCTCCGCGCTCTGGTCCACCAGCTTAGAGAGATTGATATCGAGATCCACATCCATGATCTCGACGACCTTCGATCGCAGCTTCGGTGAAAGGTGATCTTGAAACTGGATCTTCGCTTGTCCCGGTCCGGCGAGGATGATCTTTTTGATCGCCTCCGATTCGAGGATATCCTCGACCTTTTCCGCCACGAGTTTATAGAACTTCTCGATCGCGCCGCGGCGCAGCCGTTGGAACCGCATCTGCGAAAACCCGCCCTTCTTGTGCTTGTTCATGATATTCTTACTCGTACTGATCTCGTCCACGATGAGTCCGGATGAAACGACGTAGAGCTTGGCGTGGCCGGTATCGATCAAGATGAGGGCGTAGGTCTCCCATTCGTCGCGGAGCCGCGCCAGCGGTCGGATATACGGCGAGGTATCGACGACGATCTGGTTGTCCATGGGCAACGGCAGATGATAGAGCCGACGGAATCCGTTCTTGATCGAGACGAAGAACGCGAGCCCCTTCGATCCCGGGTCGCGCGGCATCTTCAACGCATCCTCCAACGCGTCGCAGTTCTTCTCGAACGCGTCGAGAAGGGCGCGATCGCGTTTCAGCGTCCTGGCGATCTTTTCCTTCCGTTTTTCGAGGAATTTCAGATCGACGCCGTGGCGAAGATCGAGATAGAGCGTGAGGTAGGTGTCGCGGTCATCGTACACACTGGAGAGGTCCTGCAGATCGATCTGGTTCAAGGTGGTTGGCATGGGCATCATTCCCGAGGGGGTGAAGTTCATGCGGATATAAAAAGCAATGCTCTCGTCGGTCAACGGATTTTAAATTTGCGCAGCGCTACTACCCAGCGGACCAAGAGGTCTTTATATGCGAAGAAAACTACTCGTGCGTGGGATTTTGGGCTTTCTCATCGCAGCTATCTGGATCGGCGGCTGCACGGAGGAAGAATCGACGGGGAAATTCATGTAAGTCGCGGTCAACAGCCATGGCTGGTACGAATTTACGCAGGACGGCGACTACGGCGTCAATATCACGCACAAGAATATTCATGACTCCGATATCGATGTCTACGATACCTTCTTCGAGCCGATCGATGCGACCGGGAAACACTATGATTGGTCGAACCGCGAACCGCTCGACTTCAATAGCACCATCGCGCCGGGCGAAACCATGACGCTCACCATCTTCTTCGACATGCCCACGGACAAGACCGCGGAGAGCATCTATTACAACGACCCCTTCGATGACGAATACCGCGTCAAAGGAGCGATGCAGAACTTCAAGAACGAGGAGAAGCCGACGGTATGGTCAATCACGATCAACGGCCAGCGCTGGGAGACCGATGCGAACGATACCTATTTCGGCGATCTCGTGGTCAACGTCACCGTGGAGAATGTCTATACCGGCTCGGAGATCATTTTCGAGTACTCGTTCCTCGTTTTCACGGCTGGCGGTGCGAACTACTCGGTGGAATATGTCGAGGGCGATGTCCCCTTCTCGCTGGAACCCGGCGTATCGGTCACCATGGACCTCTATTTCGACATGCCCGAGGACCAGACCGCACAGAAACTGGTCTATGACGAAACCGACGCAATGCGGACCACCACCGTGATGTTCGGCTGATCGGTCCCACAATGCGCTGGCCCGTTCAAAGCCGGCGCTCTCCTTCTCTTTTTCCCTTTTTTCTTTCCCCCCTCTTTTTTCATATTTTTTTATCCTACCACCACTTATACCTCACCCTATTTTTCACCCATGCATACTAACGCACCTTGCTATGCATCTTTTTCACATTAACCCACCTACTTTCAATTGAGGCTTGACCGCTTCACACTTCATACTTCACCCTTCACCCTTTACCTCCCCACCCTTTCAATCGCGCTCCGGCGGTGGCCGGAACCTTTTTCTGCACCGAAACGCGCATCCGGCCCCATGGACCCAGCGTTGATCGCACTGATCCAGGCGGTGCTCTCCCCCATCCTCCTCATCTCGGCGGTGGGGCTCCTCCTCCTCACGCTCCAGAACCGCTACGGACGGGTCATCGACCGCTTACGCAGTTTCGGCGAGGAGATCGCCACGCTCAAACAGCGGATGCGCTATCCCCGTGCCAGGGAGGTCAGCATCAAGCGCCAACTCGGGAACCTCCTCAAGCGCGGCAAACTGCTTCGCGACGCGATCCTTTTCCTCTACCTCGGCATCCTCTGTGTCATCCTTTCATCCATCCTCATCTTCGTCTCCAACGGCTTTGGCGCGCCCATCGCGAATATTACGATCCTCGCCTTCTCCACCGCGCTCATCTTCGTACTCGTCGGCGCACTCTTCGCCATTCGTGAGATGATCATGTCGTATCAGGCGGTGACCACCCAACTCGTCATCGAGGACGGGATCGATGACGGCATAATGTGATGACCTGTATGAACGCGTGCCTATCGCGAGCGACCCTCATTCACAATGATCGCTTCGCCCACCCCGGAACCCGCGTTCCGCCCCGCGCAGCTAGGTAATATCTTTACCGGGCAATATATATGTATATATATAATCATACTCGGACCCATCTTCGGCTCGGGCGCCTTACTTCCCACTTTACCCTACACCGCTAGGGGCTGGACGAGAACGAGAGCGCGGCCGAACCTATATTTACCTTTTACCCGAAAGGATCAAGTAGTAGAACTTCGGGCACTGGATACGAAATGGGTTATTGGTCAGCCTCTTTACATTTCACAGTTTCACCACTCCACTCTCGGTTTGAATTTTTCGTCGTCGTCTTCAAGTATAAGCGCTCTAACCTGGTCGATGGTATAGGACCTGAAGCCTCATCCTACACTTTCATTACCTATGGCTGAAAGCCATCTACTTTCGTCACCATCTCACTCCCTGCCCCCTCGTCCCCCCGTCGCGCCATTCCTCGCTCCGCTCGGAGTCAGCGTCCACCGACAAGTGTGTCGCCGGATTCCCCGTCGCGCCATTCCTCGCTTCGCTCGGAGTCAGCGTCCGGCGACAAGTGTGT
>CAZSUE010000469.1:0-2930 GCA_964609045.1 uncultured archaeon
CTACGGGTCCGGATGGCGCATTCGGCCATCGCGAACTACGGTGCGCTCGGCGGGTACGCCATCGCCATGATCGACAATTCGAACCACGCATCGATACGGATCGATGTCTATACCACCACCTTCACCGGCGCCGCGCAGCGTCTCGGCGATGTCTATGCGGGGAGCGGTCCGATCACCGCGAACTTCCATTACATCGAAGGCATCGAATCGGGCCGGGCCAACGGCGAAGGACAGGTATTCCAGGTGCTCTGGGATGTCGCTATCCAAGTCATGGTGGGCGAGGCGCGCGACCTGCAAGCCAACGAAGGCGTGCTCGTCGAAGCGTACGACCATGTGGGCAATCTCGTCATCCAGCAACTGACCGACACGAGCGGTCGTGTCGAGGACAAGACCATGGTGGGCACGCTGGTGGCGTTCAACGAGGGGGAGTCGTTCTCCGGACTCGCCATCAACCGCTTCATCGCCACGCTCGGTCGTCACAACACCACATTGACGCGCAGCTTGACCGGCAACCGCACGGTGACGCTCCACATCGCGGGCGACAACGATGCGGACGGCATCCCCGACATCGACGATGTGGACGACGACAACGACGGCGTGCTCGATACGTACGACGCCGACCCGTTCGATACCGAGATCGCCGAGGAGCGAGAATGGCACGACAGTGACGGCGATGGAGTCGCCGACCATAAAGATGCGTTCCCGCTCAATCCAGATGAATGGCGCGATACCGACGGAGACGGCGTGGGTGACAATGTGGACCCCGACATCGACGGCGACGGCATCGTCAACGAGCGCGATGAATTCCCGTACGATGCTGTGGCATGGCTCGATACCGACGGTGACGGATACCCCGACGAACTGAAGGTCGGCGTGGAGAGCACCACCGGTCTGATCGAGGACCTCGACGACGATAACGACGGCGTCGTGGATGCGAAAGATCGCTTCCCCAAGAATCCGACGGAATCGAAGGATACGGACGGCGACGGCCTCGGTGATAACAGCGACCCCGATACGGACGGTGACGGTGTCAGAGATGAGGACGATGTCGACCCGCTCAATGCGGGCGTGACGAGTTCGCACCGTGGGAGTTGGAACATGATCCAGCTCTTCTTCTACATCGCCATCGTGATCATCGCACTGCTCGTGATCCTCGTCTATGTGCGCTATCGCTATCGACGGACCGAGCCGGAGACATTCAGGCCGCACCGGCCGGAACCGCCCACCGGTCCGTCACGGGAACCTTCATTCGAGGAAGAGGAGTGGGGCGAGCCGGCACCCGAGCTTAAAGAGCCACTCGAAGAGGAGACCGAAGAGGAGGACGAAGCAGCGCTGGAGGGCGCCGAGGAATTCGGTGAGACGGAGCCAAAAATAGAGTTCGGCGAGGGCGCATTCGTCGCCGAGGAAGAGCTCGGAGCGCCGGAAGGCGAGGACGAGCTCGAGTTCGGTGAAGAGCTGCCCGCGCCGCCGGAAGAGGGCGAAATGGAAGAAGGCGAGGAACTCGAGATGTTCCCGCCAGAGGAGATCGAGGAAGAGGCTGAAGGGGAAGCGGAACCAGAGGTGGAAGAGCTCCCGCCTGCGCCACCCGCACCGCCCACTCCCGAATCGCCCGCACCGCCCACAGAGTTCCAGCCACCCGAGGAAGAAAAAGAGCTATTGACACTGGAAGACCTCGATCTCGACGAGGACGACGCATTCTTCAAGGACCTCGAGCTCGATGAGGACTGATCTGCGCAAGCGAGTGGTAGTGGTTCGAAGAGATGAGACGAGAACTGGACGCGACTGAGGCGATCATGCGCGCACATGCGAGATATTCGATCTGGGGAAGGGATTTAAGGGGATAGACCGTATAATCCGTCGTGATAGTATGATCGATACCACGACGCACGAAACACGAGATGTGCTCGATATCGCGAGAGAATATGCGCAAAAGGAGGCGATCGGCCATGTGGTGATCGCCTCCACACGCGGTGAGACCGCGAAGCTTGCGCTGGAGATTTTTGGAGCAGAAGAGGGCGACCGTGACGAAGAGCTCATCGTTGTCACCCATGCGGCTGGGTTCCGCGAGCCCAACGAAGCGGAGTTCGCAGCCGAGGTGAGGGGCGAACTCGAAGAAAAAGGCGTCACAGTTTTCACCGGCCCGATGATCTTCCATTCCTGGAACGATCACTATCGTAAATCGAAGGGCACCATCCTCCCGACCACGATGATCGCCGATACGCTCCGGATGTTTGGACAGGGGACGAAGGTCTGTGCCGAGATCGTGCTCATGGCCACCGATGCGGGCCTCGTCCCGTCTGGCACCCCTGTCATCGCCATCGCTGGAACCGGGTACGGTGCGGATACCGTGCTCCTCATCCAGAGCACCAACAGCCGACGGATGATGGACCTCGCCATCCTCGATGTCATCGCCAAACCCAGATCGCTCTAAGTAGATGGTTAGGGCCCACCAGCGCCTTCGCCACATATCGAATAGCACAGTTCGGTTCGTTCCATCTGCAACGGTATGATCAAGCGTAAGCGCTATGAAGTACCGGGCGCAGCATTACATAGCATACATAGCATACATAGCATACATAGCATACATAGCATAGGAGAGCGGTGTTCATGGACGACCGGCAGCAACCGTTACCCAAGCGCCTGCGCGTTGCGGTGGGGACCGCTGCAATGCTCGGGCTGCGCCGCGCCGCGCTGGAGGTCGAGCCTCGGACCGCGCATCTCCTCACGGTGGGCCGTTGCCGAATGGATTGCGCATACTGTGCGCAAGCACGAACCAGCACCACCGACCCCAATATGCTGAGCCGCGTCATCTGGCCTATCTTCGATACCGCGCAGGTGCTCGAGGAGTTGGCGACGGGATCACAACGGTTTTGCCGCATCTGCCTCCAGCTCGTCACACGCGCGGATCGTGTAGCCAGTGCGGTGACGCT
>CAZSUE010000469.1:2940-4576 GCA_964609045.1 uncultured archaeon
CTCCTCGACGCGTTGGATGCGGCAGTTCCTAAACTACCGCCGATCAGTGTCGATATCCGCACCACCGACCTCGATGCGCTTCAGCGCCTCTTCGATCACGGTGCAGAACGCATCGGCGTGCCGCTGGAGGTGGCGAATGCTCGATCGTATCGGCGCTACCGCGGTGGCGATCTCGCACGCCAGCGCGCATTCCTTCACCGCGCGGCGCGACGCTATCCGCGGAGGATCACCACGCACCTCATCGCGGGGCTTGGCGAGACCGAGCGCGAGATGATCGAGCTGATACGGGACCTGATCCATGCTGGAGTCCGTGTGGGACTATTTGCGTTCACTCCCGTCCCCGGCACGACGCTCGAAGCGAGGGCACAGCCCCCCCTCACGGCCTACCGCCGTATCCAAGCGGCTTACGGTCTGCTGCAGTGCGATCCCGAGATCGCGTTCGAGTACGACGATCGGGAACGATGCAGCTGGTTTGCTGCGCACCGCTCCCGGCTTCGAACGCGGATCGACCGGCGATGGTTCGAGACGAGCGGCTGTCCGGACTGTAATCGACCATTTTATAACGAATCACCGCGTGGGCCATGGTACAATTATCCACGACCGCTGCGCGAAGACGAGTATGAGCGCGCGCTTTGCGCACTGGTGCGACTTGACGAAGGGGATGACGGCGAGGAGAGACGAGACCATGAGTAGAGGAGAGGGAACGGACCGAAAAGCGAGGCGGCCCGAACCGCAGAAAACGGAAACGATCTGGCGTTGGTTGGTGACCGAGCGGCTGCCCGCACGGCAGAATATGGCCATCGACGAGGCGGTGCTCGAGGCGGTGGCCGAAGGCGCGGTGCCACCCACCCTCCGCTTGTATTCGTGGACGCCGCCCGCGGTCTCTATCGGTTACTTCCAAACGCTCGATGCGGTGGTGGACCGCGTTGCCTGTGAACGCGAGGGAGTCGACATCGTACGACGCATGACCGGCGGCGGGGCGGTACTGCACGACGCAGAGATCACCTACAGCGTGATCGTACCGGTGGGCGCAGAAAGGATCCCTCCGCGCGTGGTCGATTGCTACCGCACGATCTGCGGTGCGTTGATCGACACACTGCAACGGCTTGGGCCGAGCGCGCGGTTCAAAGCACCCAACGACATCCTCATCGACGGTCGGAAGATATCGGGCAGCGCCATGACCGAACGGCGGCATACGATCCTCCAGCACGGTACGCTTCTATTGGATCTCGACATCGAGAAGATGTTCACATTGCTCCGCGTGCCGGCGGAGAAGCGCGCGGCGGTGGTCGAGGCGGTCAAACAAACGCTCACCGCGCTCTCGGAGCATATGGAGACGGTGCCGCCCTTCGATGAACTGGCCATGCTCCTCGCCGAGCACTTCGCGCGTCGGCTTCGCATCGAACTGAAGTGCGGCGAGCTGACCGATGAGGAGCGCGTGCGAGCGAAAGCGCTGGCGGTGGAGAAGTACGGCCATTCCCGCTGGACGAGCAAACAGCGGTGAGGATCTCAGATTCGTTCATGCTCCGTCATCTCCATCTTGTTCGCACCTGATCTCGCCCCAACAACCGCACACCGCTAACCGCACCCCGCTAACCGCACACCGCTCCCCGCACACCGCACACCGCACACCGCA
>CAZSUE010000470.1:0-4574 GCA_964609045.1 uncultured archaeon
ACAGGGGTCCTGATAGGTGAGCGGGGCGATGGCGTCGTCAATGGCCGCAAACTCCAATACGCCATCCTCTATGAGCCGTGCGAGGTATTCGGTATGATGGACGATGTCGAAGCCCGCCGCCTCGAGGTCGACGCCCAGCCGCGGATAGTCTGTTTTGAACGTACTATAGCAGCCGGGGCAGCCGGTGAGTATCGTCGTGCACCCCGACGCGGCGAAGAGGTCGCGGTTGTGTGCGGCAAGCTCGCGTGCGGTCGGCTCGTCGCCGAGCGAGATGAGCGGCGACCCGCAGCACCATTCGTCCTCTGCGACGGTATATTCGACGCCGGCCGCGGCAAGAATACCGGCGACGGCGTTCGCGATCTCGGGGTGACGGTATGCGGCGGTGCACCCGACAAAATAGAGGACCGACGCCTCCCCATTCGCGTGGTCGACCGCGTTCTCGCGCACCGCTTCGATGTTCGACCAGCGCTTCTTCGGCTTCGCACCGTATGGGTTATGACGGCGTTTCGTGCGCCGTGAGAGCTGCGAGACCGTCTTTGGTTGTGCTCCCGCATCGACGATATCGGCGCGTGCCGCCTCCATCAACAGCGGCATATCCACATCGAGCTCGCAGTAGCTGAAACAGAGCTTACAGGTGCAGCACTGATAGAGCAGCTCCAGCGCGTCCTCGGTTGGGTCGAGAAAGCCTTTCATCATCTCGAACGCGATGAGGGATTTTCCGGACGGGTTCGTGGACTCGACCTGCGTCGCCTTGGCGATGGAACAGGCGAACCGACACATCTTGGGACAGTAGACGCATGTTTCGAGCATCTCTTCGTGTTTGGCAAGCCGCTCGAACCGTACGGCGTTCCTGGATTGCTTTTGCGCGCTCATTTATCGGCCCCCCTCGATGCCGAGCTTGCCGGGGTTCATGATCGTATTGGGGTCCAGCGCACGTTTCAGCGCGGTGAGGATATCGATACCGTCGCCGTGCTCCTCGCGCATGAAGCGCGCGCGCTGCATCCCGATGCCGTGATGGTGGCTGATCGTGCCGCCCGCTTCGATGCAGGCGCGCATCGCCGCGTCCCACAGTCGGTAATAGACGGTGGGCTCCTCGCCGGGTTCGCCCTCGGTCAGCACGGAGAAATAGATATTGATCCCCTGAGGATAGGCATGGGAGAAATGCGCGAGCACCATGGCGTCCTCCGCCTCCATGGCCGTTTTCATCTTTGCATAGAGCGCTTCGATACCGGACCATGTATGCGCGACCTCGACGGTGTCGACGATGCCACCGCTTTCGAATATCTCGGCTTGACGGTACGAGATCTGGTACCGTGTTTCCCACCAGTGCGCACCGGGCTTGGCGCCGAGGTCCTCACCGCCGCCGGCGGTACAGATGGTGTGCGCGATTTGCGATCCGGCCTCGACGAGCGGCGCAACGCCCTCGAAGATAAGGATCAAGAGGCAGCCTTTCGCGTCGAAGCCGAGGTTGCCCATGGCAATGGCCGTATCGGTCTCGTCGTAGAGGCGTACCACCGCTGGTTTGAGCCCCTTGCGCATGATAAGCCGTATCGCCTCGAGACCGTCGTGGAGATCGTCGAACACATAGCCACGTTTCCAGTTTGTCTCCGGTTGCAAGAAGATATTGAGCGTCGCCTTCGTGATGAACCCGAGCGTGCCCTCGGATCCGACGATGAGCTGGGTGAGGTCCGGCCCGGTGGCGCGCCGCGGGACCGTCTTGGTCTCGACGATCTCGCCGGTGGGGAGGACGACCTCGAGGCTGATCACGAGATCCTCGATCTTGCCGTATTTCGTCGAGCACTGGCCCGCACTGCGTGTGGCGAGGAACCCGCCGAGCGTGGAACAATACATCGACGACGGAAAATGGCCGGTGGTGTAGCCGTAGCGGTTCAGCACGCGCTCGAGGTCCTCGCCGACGATACATGGTTCTGCGGTCACGGTCATCGCGCGCTCGTCGATCTCGAGGATGCGACAGAAACGCTTGAGGTCGACGACGATACCGCCATGGTGCGGCACGGTGGCGCCACAGACGCCGGAGCCGCCGGCATACGGGACCAAAGGGACGCCCTCGCGGTTCGCGAACCGGACGAGCTCCTGTAACTGACCCGTATCTCGGGGCCAGACGATGACGGAGGGGAGATAGGGGAACTGGCCGTGCTTCAGCCAGATCATCGCCAGCGGCCAGAGGTCGCGCGAGTAGACGATCCTGTCCGTGAGCGTGGACGAGAGGTTCTCCTCGCCGACGATGGAAGCGAGTTCGCGGTACTGTATCTTGGAGAGGTCAGGTGCGTTTAATCGTTCGGTAGTATACTCAGCCATGGGCGATGTCGCCTCCAATTGCATAGATATGAAAAACGGCGGTGGGGGTTCGGCGACGAGGTGACTTGGACCACCGCACCCGCGCTCGATTGTCGTTTTGGCCGATCCGGACAGAGATGAAATACCTGCCATTCCGCCGCCTCGGAAATCGGATGCGTTATTACACGATGGTATTTGCGTCGTCGACCGCGTTTAAACGATAGTGCCCAGATCGAACCGATAGCAGCGCTCTATCCCCAGATAGCTATTAATAATTTCGGGCGCTGGAAGAGGTGCGGTGAAGGGAGTGATCTGTGAGATGTGAATTGTTCAACAGCGTTTGCGCGCTGACGCTGCCCTAAAGATGCTGGCCGGACCGCACGCCCCTCCCGACTTGGCTCAGCAAGTTCGCGCGTCGGTCGCTCATCGTTCACCGTCCCCCCGGTGCACAAGAGTCACATGGTCACCGGTTCACACTGAGGCGTATGGTATTCGCGCTATCGGACCGGGCTCTTCGATACCCCCGCTCCACCGGAAAACATCGGCTCACCGTCGCTTTCGAGCAACTCCACTTCGACCCCCATCACCCGGCCGGCAGCAGAAGACGCTTGGGTCAGTTCCGACGCCCCTCCTGAGCCGTTTCTTAACTGCCTTTACTCCCCACTCTCCGGGGATGTAGTACCGATCATGCCGCCTTCGGCTCGAGCCCGCGCGGCGCGAGGTACGCTTCGGCCTTGGCGATGTACTCCGCTTGCCTGTCGGGGTGGCGGAGCCTGCGATGGACATCGGCGAGATGGAGGTAGACCAGCGCAATGTACATCGGCACATCGAGCTGCTGCTTCGTCTTCGAGCGCAAAAGTGACTCGATACTGGACTCGAGCGTGGAGACCGCGCGCCGATACTCCTCGTCGAGCGAATAACAGAGCCCGATCAGCGCCTCCGCGTACCCGAGCCCGCGCGGTATATCCTGCGTGGCGAATATCTCTCGCGCACGGTTCAGCTCGGCGAGCGCGCCATCGTACCGTCGGTCGTGCATCTCCACCGCACCACGGTCCATGAAGAGGTACGGCTTCGCACGCACGAACCCGATCGTCTCAACATACCCCTTCGCCGTCTTGAAATCCGCACGGCTGCGATCCGTATCGATATGCCGATACGCATTCCCGCGATTGATATAGACGCGGGCCAGTTCACGGAGGTCGCGCTCGCCGAGCGCAGCGATCGCCTCGTTATAGTACTGCACCGCGGCGGTGTAATCCTCGCGCTCGAAGTTCACATTCCCCAATTCGAGAAGCGCCTTCCCGCGCTCCACGCGCTCGTCCGCATCGTCGAACAGTTTCGCGGCGTAGCGGTAATAGGAGAGCGCATAATCGTACCGCGCATCGATCCAGAACATCCATGCCAGCGAGCGATAGACCTCCGCGCGCTCATCCGGCTCACCACTCTCCTCCAGCAGCTCGAGCGTCTCGCTCATATTCTTGATCCCCGCCTTCCATTCCCGCTCACCGCGGGTCAGCCGCCCGATACCCCGATGCAGCTCCTCCTGGGTATAGGGGAGCGGGAGCTGATCGTTGAGCAGCATGCACTGCGAATAATACTCGAGCACATTATCCCACTCCCCCACGATGAAGAGTACCTCGCCGTTGAACTTCCGTATCTGCGCGCGCTGATCGCTCTTGCTCGGCGCGGCCTTATACATATCGAGGAGCACGAGCAGCTCCTCGCCGTACCCGTCCATGAGGAGCGCCCGCCCGCGCTCGATCAGCTGCTGCCCCGCATGTGTCCATGCCTCGGCCGAGATCGCATGATAGATCGCCTCGATGGCGGCCATGTCCCCGGGCAGATGCCGATAATAATCGGCCGCCGCAAGATGGAAGTGAAGCCGCGTCTCATCGTCGAGGGCCTCGTAAAGATGCCCGCGCACGATCTCGTGACACCGGTACTGCCCCAGCTGCGTCTCCTGTAAGAGGGTTTTATAGAGGAGCCGCTCCAGCGCGCCATAATCCTCACCACCGAGTTCGAAGAGGATATGCGAGCCCACCGGCGTGCGGAACACCGACGCCGCATCGAGGATGGCACGTTCGGGCGCGCTAAGCTGCTCGAGGAGCTCGGTGCGGACGAACTGCTCGATATTGCCCATCACATCGAGCCCCACATCGGTCTCCACCAGTTCGAGCGAGAGCGGATGCCCTCGCGTCACCGTATAAACACGCGTGATGGTGGACGGGTCGAGCCCCTTCGCCTCGAGAAGCGCGCGTGTGGCGTCCCTATCGAGC
>CAZSUE010000471.1:0-4573 GCA_964609045.1 uncultured archaeon
TGAGCGCGGTGTTGTACGCAAACGCCCAGAAGAGGTTCTGTTTGATACGCTGCATCACTTTCCTACTCAGCTGGAGCGCCGCCACCGCGTCGACGAGATCGTTCTTGATGAGCACCACCTCGCCGCTCTCGATGGCAACATCGGTCCCGCTCCCGATGGCGATACCGATGTCCGCCTGGGCGAGCGCCGGTGCGTCGTTGATCCCGTCACCGATGAACGCCACCACACCACCGTCATCTTGGATCGCGCGGACCGCTTCGGCCTTGCGCGCGGGGAGTACCTCCGCTTCCACCTCGTCGATGCCCAGCTCCTCTGCGATCGCCGACGCCGTACGCGCATTATCGCCGGTGAGCATCACCAGTCGGAGTCCGAGGTCCTTCAACGCCGTCACCGCGCGACGGGTGGTGGGCTTGATCGTATCGGCGACGGCAAAAAGCCCGACGGCACGCCCGTCCACAGCGACCATGACCACGGTCTTGCCCGCCTCCTCCAGGGTGATGGCGTGCGATTCGGCCGCGTCGGGGAGATCCACCCCGTGCTTCGTCATCAGCGCGCGGTTCCCCACGAGCACTTCATGCATGTCCACGGTCGCGCCGATGCCGCGCCCTTCATCGGTCTCGAACGCAGTGGTCTCACGCAGCTCGAGCCCGTTCTCGCGGGCGTACTCGATCACTGCCGTGGCGATGGGATGCTGTGACTGCGACTCGAGGCTGGCGGCGTAGCGCATCACCTCCTTTTCATGCCCAGATAACGCCTCGATATCGGTAACGCGCGGTCGGCCCTCGGTCAATGTTCCGGTCTTGTCGAGCACGATCGTATCGACGCGCGCGCCGACCTCGAGCGCGGCGCCCTCCTTGACGAGCACGCCCAGCTCGGCGCCGCGGCCAACCCCGACGGTCACCGCAGTGGGCGTTGCCAGCCCCAGTGCACAGGGGCAGGCGATGACGAGCACGGCGATGAGCGTGGTGAGCGAAAAGAGGAGCGGCGTACCGGCGATGAAGAACCAGTACGCGAACGATGCGATGGCCACGGTGAGCACTGCGGGGATGAAATAGCTCACCGCACGATCGGCGATGCGCTGGATCGGCGGCTTGGAACCCTGTGCGGCCTCCACGAGCTGCACGATCTGCGCGAGGACCGTGTCACGGCCAACCTTCGTCGCCCGGAACTGGAGCACACTGTTCTTGTTGAGCGTCCCGCCGATCACCGTTTCGCCCGTGCGTTTGCGTACCGGCACTGGCTCGCCGGTGATCATCGACTCATCGACATAGCTCTCGCCGTCGACGACCTCGCCGTCCACAGGCACCTTCTCGCCTGGCTTCACGAGGAGCCGATCGCCGGGCTCCAGCGTCTCCACCGGTACCTCCTCGGTTCTACCCGCACGCACGCGGTGCGCGATGGGCGGCTGCAGTTCCATGAGTTTCTTGATCGCTTCCGAGGTGCGCCCCTTGGCACGCGCCTCGAGGTACTTCCCGAGAGTGAGGAAGGTGGCGAGCATCACCGCCGCTTCGTAGAACATGAACTCGTGGGTGAGCACGATCTCGAAGGTGCCCAAAAGTGACGCCACATAAGCGACGCCGATGCCCATGGAGTACATCACCTCCATGTTCAGTGAGCGATTCTTCAGCGCGCGGAATGCGGCGCTGAATATCGGTATGGAGAGGTATATGAAGGTCGGCGTGGCGACGACGAGCATGAAATGATCGAGTCTGAACGGATACTCGATGGGGAGATACATCATGGCCATGAGCGGCATGCTCACCGCGAACCCGATGGCGATCCGCCAGCGTTTCTTGCGCAGATCGCGCTCGAGTGCGGCGTCCGCTTCGTCGCTGGCCGACGGCGCGCCGGTATCCACACCGAGGTATTGATAGCCCGCGTCCTCTACTGCGCGCTTGAGCGTTTGGATCGTCACGAGGTTCGGGTTATAGCGTACATGCGCCTTCTCGGTGCCGAGGTTCACCTCCACTTCGCGCACACCCCCGATAGCGCCCAATATGTTCTCGATGGTCTGGACGCACATCGCACAGGTCATCCCACCGATCTTGATCGTGACATCAGCGTTGAGCACCGAGTAGCCAGCAGATTCGATGGCCGCTTCGACCTCGTCGAGCGACCCCCGCGTTCGATCGTAGCGCACCGACGCCGTTTCGGTCCCGAGATTGACGGTGGCGTCCTCGACGCTCTCGAGCGATGCCAGCGATTTCTCGACGGTCTGCGCACACATGGCACAGGTCATCCCACCGATCTTCACATCGGCGCTGGTGGCAACATTCGCGTTGTTTTCGGCGTGTACGGTGTCCGCTGTGGACTCATCCGTTACCATGATCATCGTCCCCGAAGTAATTTTTATCGTGATCGATTTGATCTGAATTATGTGATATGCGCATGTGACACGCGCATGTGGCACGCGCGCGTGGGCCGTCGGCCGTCGGCCCGATCGTCGCGATGCATTCTACATAGATCGTCTACATAGATCGTCTACATTGATAAAGCGTGAGCGATTCAATTGCTATTTATAGGTGCGTCCCCATGTCCGGTGGGGTTTGGACCATGTCGACGCTCCAGATCGCACCGGTGGGTGCGGAGAACGACGGGATCATCGTCGCATTGAAAGAGTACTCGGTCTCGAAGCTCGTTTTGATCTACACCGAGACCGAGCAGGAGTATAGTTTGGCGCTCAGCGAGCGGCTCGCGCCGTTGCGGCTGGTGATCGACCGGCGGCTCATCGAAGGTGACCCGCTCGTGGGCGCGCTGCGCGAGATCACCCGCGTGCTTCACGAGGACGGCCACGAGGATGCGCTGATCAATGTTTCCAGCGGCCCGCGGCTCCTCACGCACTCCGCGCTCTGTGCCGCCTATATCAACGGCACCCCCGCGATTTATGTTCGAGACGGCGAGATCGTCGAGCTGCCGATCCTTCATTTTGGCTACAGCGACCTCCTCTCCACGAGCAAGCTGGGCATATTAAGCGCCATCGCCGACGCCGGCGGCGCCGTCGATTCACTCAGCGCGCTCAGCAGCAGCTCCGGCGTGGAGAAGTCGCTTTTGAGCTACCATCTCCGCGGTGGACACGATACGAAGGGGCTGGAGGACCTCGGGCTGGTCACGATCCAGCGCCGATCGCAGGGACGGCTCGGCATCGCGCTGACGCCGATCGGGCGATTGATCCAGATGGGGCACGAGGACTGACGCGCGCCGTTCTCTCCATTGCTACATGTTCTTGATCAAATGTTCATCGTTCAGTGTTCATCGTTCAGTGTTTGATCGTATTGATCACCGCATCGACGAAGAGGTCGTATTCCTCGTCCTCGTCGAGGTCGTGGATGCGCACCGTTTCCACCTCGTCGAAGCCGCCTACCTTCACGAGCACCGATTCTTTGAGCAGCTTGATATTCTTCGCGCCGTCGCCGCTTTTCGCAACAAACCAGCCATCCAATGTGGAATGCGGTGTCACGAGCACGACGCGCTGGGCATAGGGCGCGACCGCTTCTGCGACTTCGACGGCGTTCTCATCGACACCGTAGACGAGGACGCGCTGCTGTTCGAAATATTCGGGATTCTTGTACGAATGGAACATCCCTTTCCCCAAATAATCGGCCTCGCCCTCGATGGCCGGCAGTTGCCCGCGCTCCTTTTCAGCGTCGGTCTCGCGCTTGCTCCCACCGGCAGCGCCGCCCTCCGCAATTGTACTGGAGCACGCTTCGATATAGTTTTTGATCGCCTCGTGCAGCGCATCCGCGGCGAGGTTCGAACAATGCATCTTGATCGGCGGCAGCCCGTCGAGCTCGTCGGCGACATCGTTGCGCGTGATCGCCAGCGCCTCTTCCAATGTCTTGCCGCGCGCGATCTCGGTGATCATACTGCTCGTCGCCACCGCCGAACCACAACCGAAGGTCTTGAACCGGATATCTTTGATCCGTTCGACGCCCTCGTCGTCCGGCGCCACCTCGATATAGATGTCCATGAGGTCGCCGCAGACCGGGTTGCCCACCCGACCGCGGGAGACATTGTCACCTTCGAGCTCGCCGACATTGCGCGGGTTGTGGAAATGGTCCAGTACTTTCTCGGAATAGGAAGTCGATTTCGTCATCGTATCGGTCCTCTCGCTATCATGGTCATATACCACAGACGGTCGTCTGTGTCAGTGGGAATAGTCGTCGGGTGTCAGCGGTGAGAGCTCGCGCAGTCTTCGCACCACTGCTGGGATCGTCTCCAGGATACGGTCGATATCCGCATCGGAGGTATCGCGTCCCAGCGTCATGAGGAGCGACCCGTGCGCCTCTTCGTGGAGTAGCCCGGTGGCGATGAGCGTATGGGACGGTTCCAGTGTCTTGGACGAGCATGCGGAGCCGGTGGAAACGGCGATGTGGCGATCCTTCAACATGAGGACCAGCGACTCGCCTTCGATATACTCGAACCTGACATTGATGTTCGTCGGAAGGCGCGCGGTGGGATGACCGTTGAGATACGCGTCAGGGATCTCGAGGATGCCGTCGATCAGCCGGCCGCGGTATCGTTCGAGCCGTTCGGCCTCGGCGACGCGTTCGCGTTCGTAGATCTTTATCGCCTT
>CAZSUE010000472.1:0-4548 GCA_964609045.1 uncultured archaeon
TACTTTCATGAGGCCAACATCGTCGAGGGCGGTCACCAGACCTTCTCCGTCGAAGCGGACAGTCCCGATACCACCGTGGGCTATACCTGGTATGTGGACTCTCGTATGGTGGGCGAAGGACCGGTCTATACCTTCCAGTCCGATTTCGATTCGCCGTACAACTCCTCGGGCGATTATACCGTTCGGGTTGAGGTGATGGACGATCACCCGGTGACCACCGATCTCGAGCAGAGCTGGCAACTGCATGTGGAGAATGTCAACCGCGCACCGGTGGCGATCATCGACGGGCCGACGAGATTCCGCTTCTCGCTCAACGAGAAGATCCGGTTCGATGCGTCCAGTTCGTACGACCCCGACGGCGACCAGCTCACCTTCAGTTGGAGGGATGACGCGGGTGTGGAGATCGGCGACGACGCGGTGTTCGAGACCACGCTGGAGCCGGGTACGCGGACCATCATATTGACCGTGTACGACCCTGCGGAGGACCGGGATATCGAGGGCATCACGCTCCATATCGACGCGCCGCGGCTCGATATGAACGAAATGTCGGTTGCACCCGAGGAGGCGTCGGTCGGCGAGACGGTGCGCGTCTCCGTCATCGTGCGTAATAGCGGTACGATCGCCGCGCAGGATGTGAAAGTGACCTTCTTTTTCAGCAACCAGACACAGACGCAAACACTCACCGTTCCCGCGCAGGGTGATGCGAACGCGTCGGCGAGCTGGACGGTGGAGAACGGTGCCGGCTCCGATAACGCCGTGATACGCGCGGAGATGGAGTATGCCGCCAACGACATGCTCATGACCCGGAACTATATGTTACCGGTCGAAACGCAAGAAGTGGCTGATGAGGGCGGGATGGAACTCACGCCGACGCTGCAGCTCCTCCTCATCGTGATCCTCGGCGTCATCGTGCTCGATATCGTTCTGGCATTGAAATATAAGGGCGTCTTCTCGGGCAAGCAACGCAAGCAACAGGCGCAGTAACCCACCGCTCCCCCGTGTACCCGTTCTGCCCGCCGCTCCTCCGATCGGCACGTTCGGGCGTTGTGGGCGTAAGATGGACGGGATGGGTGGCATATGATCGGCGCGGTCAGGATCCTGTTGGCTATGCGAAACGAGTTGGATACGACTGGCGTGGCATGGTATGGCCTGGCATGGCGCCAACTGCCGTTCGAACACGGACGATGGTCCGGAGCGCCCAAAATACCGCCATCGCAAATCGAAACGACGGACCTTAATATTTTTAAGCAATGGCAGATATGCGCCCCCGTGAGCCTATGACAGTGACCGTGATATTAGGCACCCAATGGGGAGACGAAGGGAAAGGCAAGATCACCGACTATCTCGCACAACCGGTGGAAATTATCGCACGGTTCCAAGGCGGGAACAATGCTGGCCATACCATCGTCGTCGGCGACGAAGTGTTCAAACTGCACCACCTTCCCTCCGGTATCATCCGCAGCGACAAACGGGTCATGATCGGGAACGGCGTGGTCCTCGATCCAGAGATCTTCGTGAAAGAGCTCGAGGGACTGGAGGAGCGCGGCTACACGACGACGAACCTGCGGATCAGCCCGCGCAGTAATGTCATCATGCCCTATCACAAGATCCAGGAGGGGCTGGAAGAAGCGGCGAAGGGAAAGAACAAGATCGGGACGACGGGGCGCGGGATCGGCCCCTGTTATTCGGACAAAATCGCGCGCAACGGCGTGCGGTTCTTCGAACTGATCGACGCCGATCGGCTCCGCGAGCGGCTCAAGATGGTGGTGCCGTTAAAAAAGCGCTACCTCCATGCGCTCGACCCCGCAGTCGACGGTGACCTCGATGTCGAATCGATCCTTGCGCGATATGAGCCGGTGGGGTCGCGGTTACGACCGTATGTCGCCGATGTGGGCTTCGAACTGCACCAAACGCTGGAACTGGGCGGCGGGATACTGCTCGAAGGTGCGCAGGGGACGATGCTCGACATCGACCACGGCACCTACCCGTTCGTCACCTCGTCGAATACGGTGGCGGGGAACGCGGCCACCGGCTCGGGGCTGGGGCCGAAAGATATCGATCATATCATCGGCGTGGTGAAAGCGTACACGACACGTGTGGGCGCCGGGCCGTTTACCACCGAGCTCACCGACGAGATCGGGGATCAACTTCGCGACAACGGCGACGAGTACGGGACCACTACCGGCCGGCCGCGGCGCTGTGGCTGGCTCGATCTCGTCGTGGTGAACTATGCGGTGAAACTGAACTCTATCACTGGTCTGGCGATCACGAAGCTCGATGTTCTCGCCGGGCTCGACGAGCTTAGGATCTGTACCGGCTATGAATACGAGGGCGAGCTTCTTGCGAGCTATCCCACCTCGTTGGAGATCCTAAAGCAGTGTACGCCGCGGTATACGACCCTCCCCGGTTTCGAGAGCTTCGGCGCGGATGAGGCCGCACAATGCGAAAAGGACGGCTATGAAGCGCTGCCGGTCAATACCCGGTCCTATCTCGAGTTCATCTACCACGAGACGGGCGTACCCATCGATCTCATCTCGTATGGCCCGAAACGTCGCGAGCTCATCGATCTGCGCGGGAAGTTCGCGGTGGAGGAATAGAGAAAAGAGTATAGAGTATAGAGTATAGAGAATAGGAAAAGAAAACGAGATCGAAACGACCCCTCTGGATCTCCCTTCACTTAGGAGAGAAGGTCGAAGATGTCCGGGGAGATGCCGTCGAGCTTGTCCATCTGTTTCTTGCAGAACTCGATCCCGCGCATGAACGCCGACCAGTACTCACTTTGTCGCTGTTCGTCGAACAATTCTCGTAAGGTCGTTTCGTTGACGGTGAGCCACTGCTCGAGCAGCTTCGGCAAACCGTAGTCGAAGATGTATCCTTTGTATTGGAGCGCGGGGTTGAGGAGGTTCCGCTCGAGGAGCGCGCTCTGCTCGTCGGGGCGCAGGTGCGCCCAGCAATACATGAAGAAGTTCTCGAGCGTGAGCCAGAAATCGTGATCCTGGAGCGGGTCGGGGTAATTGAGATAGAGCTTGACGAGGTACGGATGACCGCCGGTCAATTGATGGATCTGTTCGATATTCGAATGTGCCTCGGAAGGAGCAGCAGTATCGTTATCGTTATCGTTATCGTCGTTATCGTCGTTATCGTCATCGTCGTTATCGGCGTCGGTGTCGATGTTCTCTTCCACGCTGGCGACCAATCGTTGGGTTGCGTCGAGATCGAGGTTACGCAGCTGGTGGTACATGAAGATATTATAGAACGGCGAGCAGCTGAGATAGGTGGATTCGTTGATGCGTTTGCGCGAGGTGATGACGTACATGACATTCTTCAATTCGCCGATGGAACGTAACGGATGCAAGAGTGCGTTATCGCCAAAGATCTGGTCGAAATCGTCGATGAGGATGTAGACACACTGGTCATCGATCTTCTTATCGAGAAAGGAGAGCAAATTGGATGTGATATCATCAATCTTCGAAGAATAGTTCTGGTCGAGAAGGATATATGCCCTTTTCTCGCGTTCCAGTCGCGATGCGAGGCAGCGGACCAAGGAGGTCTTGCCTTGCTTGGGCTCGCCTAGGATGGCGTGGTTATTCTTGGAGCCGAGCAGTTCGTTCAATAGCCGCTCTCGGCCAAACAATAATGATGGCTCGGTGATCGGTTTCAGCGCTTTCTTCGACATGGTCCCCCAATCCTTGGCGTTATCTTCCAAAATAAACCGGAAATGAGCTGCGGTCGGGTGTGGACGAGCCGGCTCGTTCTCTTCTCCCGTGGCTCCATGCACCTCGCAGTGGCGAGATGTCCCAACGTGCGGTGTCGTCGCGGTACGCGAGATAACGCTAACTACGAAACCGTTTGGGCTTAAAGCTTTCGGTGTTTGACCGCAAAGAGTTTATAGTGCTTTAAGCGGCGTTGGGGTATCCACCGAGTTGCCAGTGCGATAGAGAGAAGTGTGACGGGCCCAGAACGGACGGGATGCCACCGGTCTCGGCGCGGTAGGACAACGATCGAAGTAGAATTGATGGAAGCTGTGGCGGCGTCAGTATCTGATGTGGAAGTCCTCGTACTTGTCGGCCGCATCGCTCCATTCGATATCGTAGTTGGAGACCGACGCGTGGGGGTGCTTCGTTTCCAGCCAATCGATCACGCGTTCAATCGCATCGCGGTCGCCCTCGAACACCGCCTCCACCGAGCCGTCGCGAAGGTTCTTGACCCAACCGCCTATTTGGTTCTTCTGCGCCTGTCGTTGCGTATATGCGCGGAAACAGACGCCCTGGACGCGGCCATAGAATTTGACATGCGCCTCTTTTTCCTCCGACACGATATCCGGTCCATTTTGTCTACTTGGGGCTTAGACAAACGATATTGTTTCCCCGGAGGATCACCGTACCCAGCCGCCGTTCACAATCGGCCGTCTCCTCAGAGGTGTCGTGGAGAACCATATTCATATAATCGTCGTAACCGACGAGCTTTCCTTCTAGTGTGCGACCGTCCTTGAGGAGGAGCGTGATCGTCTTATTGAGCGTTCGTTCGAGAACATGGAGCGGCATCGCC